>CAZEWY010000223.1:0-4915 GCA_964515945.1 uncultured Cellvibrionaceae bacterium | reverse complement strand
CAGCTTCTGTTCGGCCGTGGTGCCAAAAATGAGCTGCAGCATCGCGGAGGCCAGCCCGTACTTGCCCGGTTGGCGCATGATCGTGGCCACATCCAGGGCCTGCGGCGGCTCGCCCGTCGCAAAGGCATAGGGCTGTGTGAATTGCAGCAGCCCTTCGCGCCCGTGTGAGCGCCCAAAACCCGACCCCTTGGTGCCGCCGAACGGCACCTGCGGCACCCCAAAGTGCGCCACCGTATCGTTGACGATCACCGAACCCACTTGGAGCTGCCGCGCCACCGCGTGGGCGCGCTTTAGGTCCCGGCTCCACACGCTGGCGCTCAGCCCATAATGGAGATCGGTAATGCTGCTCATCTCCTTCAAAACGCGACCGCCCACTTGCAGGCTGTTGGTGAGATTGGCGGTCATGGACAGATCCACCAGCACACCCGCCAGCAGATCGTCCTTGTCGCCGAGGCTTACGCCGCCGACACCGCCAATCAGGTCAGCTTCGTTTTCCTTGGCGGCGAGAAAGCGCGCCGTTTCACTGGTAGCGCCGCGACGGGACAGGGCAAATACCGATGCGCCGCGGGCTCGCGGGTCGTTGAAGGCATCCGCATGAATGGAAACAAACAGGTCGGCCCGAATCTGCCGCGCCTTGTCGCGCCTGTCGTAAAGGGCAATATAGTAGTCACCGGTCCGCACCAGTTGGGCCTTGTACCCCGGCTCCCGGTTGATCAGCGTGGCCAGCTCCTTGCTGATGGCCATGACCACGTCCTTTTCATAGAGCCGATGAGGGCCAATAGCGCCGGGGTCTTCGCCACCATGACCGGCATCCACGGCGATGACTATGTCCCGATGCTCCGATTGCCGCGTGATGTTCTCGACCGTTTTGACGGTTTCAGTTTCAGGGTCATAGAGGTCTATCACCAAACGATGAGGCTTGCCGCCGTGGGCCTTGAGGGTAAAGCTACGGGGTTTGGCTGCCTCGGCGAGATCCAGAACCACACGCAGGTCATCGTCATTGCGTCGGCCGTGACGCAGGTTGCTGATGGGCGTGTTCGCGAACTCCAGATCGCTCAGGCTCGAATCCATACGCGTGCTTTCGATATCGATAACCACCCGGCGCGGCTGATCCAGGCTGAACAGTTTGTGCTCAACAGGGCCGCTGAGATCCAACACCAGTCGGGTGTGGTCAGGGGCACGCCAGACGCGGACTCCCTCAACAGTAGCCGCCCAGACCGGGTTAAGCCAGAGGCCCGGTGAGGCTATGAACAACAGCCCCAGCAGCAGATGCAGTGCTTTTTTAATGGTTTTGACCTCGTTATCTTGTTTTAGCTGCTTCAACTTATTCTGTTCGACTTGTTCGCTTTCAACATATCAGTCAGGCACTGCCTTCCCAAGGGGGTGGACCCGTGCATGGACAGACGACGGCCATTGTTTTCTGGTGTTACTTTAACCAGCAAATCCGCTTCTGGCAAAAACCCTGCTCCGCGACTCGGCCATTCGACGACGCAGAGACTACCTGCCTGAAAGTAGTCGCGGATGCCCATGTATTCCAGTTCTTCCGGCTCGCCCAGTCGATAGAGATCGAAGTGAAACACCCTGGCATCCCGAAATTCGTATGGCTCCACCAACGTATAAGTCGGACTTTTGACCGGGCCGACATGCCCGAATGCCGCCAGCAGGCCACGACAGAAGGTAGTCTTGCCCGCGCCCAGCACACCGTCCAGAAAAACCACGCAGCCCCTGCCGAGACTCACAGCCTCACCCAGACGCCGCCCCGCGGCTACCGTGGCCGCTTCATCGGCAAGATATTCGGAATGGCTTGCGGTCATGAATTGAGCAGCTCGCGCACATAGGGAATCAGATCGGTCGGCAAGAGACCCCGCTGCCCCTGATCTTCAGCCGCCATGTCGCCGGCCGTGCCGTGCAGACACACGCCCAATTGCGCCGCGACCGCTGGCGCGAGACCTTGCGCCAGCAGAGCGCCTATCAAACCTGTGAGTATGTCACCCATTCCACCCGTGGCCATGCCCGGATTGCCAACATTGGCGAGCCAGATGTGTTCGCCATCGGCGATCAGAGTGCCAGCGCCTTTGAGAACCACCACGCCGCCATATTTTTCCTGCAAGGCCGCGACGGCGGCAAAGCGATCGGCCTGAACCTCCGCCGTGGTCTGATTCAACAGCCGCGCCGCCTCGCCCGGGTGCGGTGTCAGTATCCAGTTGTCGCGCCGAGCCTCGGCCAGCACCCGGCCTTCGGCCAAGAGATTGAGCGCATCGGCATCGACCACCATGGGCAACCCTGTCTTGGCCGCTTGCTGCAACATCTGCTCCGACCAGGACGAACGGCCGAGACCGGGGCCTATGGCCAATACCTGAGGACGTACCAGGTGGGGCTCCAGCTCTTGCCCTGAGGCCACGCCCACGGCCATGGTTTCCGGCAGGCGCGTCAGCACCGGAACGACATGCTCCGGCTGAGTGGCCACGCTGACCAGACCGACACCCGAGCGCGCCGCCATTTCCGCCGCCATGGCGGCGGCCCCGCCCAGTCCACGATCGCCACCAATCACCAGCAGGTGACCGAACTGCCCCTTGTGCGCATCCGCCTGTCGCGGCGGCAATGCGGCCAGCAGCCGGCTGAGCTGACAGCGTTCACTGGCAGGGGGAAGGGCTGTCAGAAGATCGGAGGGCACATCCAGATCGTCGAACAGAAGATGGCCCGTCAGGGCGGGACCGCGGCCGGTCAACAGCCCCTGCTTACAGCCGATAAAAGTAATGGTGGCATCGGCCCGCACCGCCACCCCCAGTTCCGCGCCCGTATCCGCGCAGAGACCCGAGGGAATATCCAGCGCCAGTACCGGCCCCGCCAGACGATTCACCCAATTGATGGCGACAGCGTAGGCCGGGCGAACCTCACCCTTCACCCCCGTCCCCAAGAGGGCATCGACGACCACGCCTGCCGCAAAGGGTGGATCCCCGAGCTCGGCCTCGTCAAAGGGCACCGTCAGCACACCCTCCTGGCGGGCATACTCGTATGCCTGCCGCGCAGGACCCCGCAGTTCCTCCGGCGGACACAGCCAGAGTACCCGCACGGCAATCCGCTTCTGCGCCGCCAGGGCCGCCACCACATAGCCGTCGCCGGCATTGTTGCCCCCGCCACAAAGCACCGTTATGCTCCGAATATCCGGCCATTGATCCAGCCATTGAGTGTATAGTGCGCGAAATGCAGCACGCCCGGCGCGACTCATCAGGACAGCGGGACCCAGGCCGGCTGTCTCAGTGGCCAATCGATCCAGCTCGCGCACCTGGTCGGAGCGATACAGATAGCTGGGCAAGTGTCCGGCGGATGGCTCGATAACGGCAGTCATAGCATGTCTCACAAAGGGCCCGCCCAGAGCGGGCCTGTAGATTTGGCAGGAATTATAACCCAGTGTCCGATTCCCGTTTCTATCAACAATCCACCTATCAACAACTCGCCAGCCGCATCAAGGACTGGGGGCAAGAGCTTGGCTTTCAGCAGGTCGCCATTGCGGATACGGACCTCGGCGAACACCGGCAGAGCTTTCAGAACTGGCTCGACAAGGGCTACCACGGCACCATGCAGTGGCTGGAAAACAACACCGACAAGCGCCTGCACCCCGAACAATTGGTGCCGGGCGCCATGCGGGTCATCTCCGTGCGCATGAATTACCTGCTTGGCGATACGCAACAGATCCAGGTACTGAAAGACAGCAGCAAGGCTTATGTTTCCCGCTATGCTCTCGGGCGCGACTACCACAAACTGATGCGCAAGCGCTTGGCGGTCCTTGCGGACCGGATTGCGACAGAAGCCGAGACAATCGGCGACCGCGCCAGCCAACGCCCCTTTGTAGACAGCGCACCGGTGCTGGAACGCCCCCTCGCCGCCAAAGCCGGCTTGGGATGGGTTGGCAAGCACACACTGCTGCTCAACGAAAAAGTGGGCTCCTGGTTTTTTCTGGGGGAAATACTCACCAACCTACCCCTGCCCGTGGATCAGGATCCCCAGGAAAACCGCTGCGGCGAATGCACGGCCTGCCTCAAGGTCTGCCCGACAGATGCCTTTCCCCGGCCCTATCAGCTGGATGCCCGCCGCTGTATTTCCTATTTGACCATCGAAAACAAAGGCCCCATTCCCGAAGAATTCCGGGAGCCGATGGGCAACCGTGTATTCGGCTGCGACGACTGCCAGGCCATCTGCCCCTGGAACAAATATGCGCAACCCACCGATGAACAGGATTTTCGCCCACGCCACGAACTGGACAACAGCGACCTGCTGGACCTGTTCAACTGGGACGAGGAGACTTTTCTGAAAAAAACCGAGGGTTCACCCATCCGCCGGGTCGGTTATGAACTCTGGCTGCGCAATTTGAGTGTCGGCCTGGGCAACGCGCCCAGCAGCGAGGATATTATCGTCAGCCTTGAGGCGCGGCGCGGACAAGTCTCGGAACTGGTCGACGAGCATATTAATTGGGCTCTGGCGCAGCAGCGCAATCCCGACCGGCACCGTCGTCGCAAAATCAAAAATCCCGCGAAGGATTAGGTTTGGTCTTCGTAAGACAGTCCCCGGAACGCACGGGTGAAGGTTCAGCAAACGCCGTGAACCCATCCCTGGGGGCTCCCCCAAAAGGTCCCTCTTTTGAGGGTTGCTGAACCTTCACCCGCACGTCCCTGGTCGCTCTAGTTCTGGCGTTTTTATCACTGATGCTCCACCCACAGTGCTATTTTCGGTGAAAGCAGCGCCCAGGATAAGAAGAAATTACGTGATGCGGCCGAGGTGATTCGGGTCGAGCTGAGAGTAGACATAGATCGCTGCCACATCCGGCGTCTCCCGCCCCGAACGCAGGATTTCGTTGTACTCGTACGTGTTGCCGCCGGAGCGGGTCGACGGATCCCAGTTGTTCTCGGCGATGCCG
>CAZEWY010000222.1:3715-4965 GCA_964515945.1 uncultured Cellvibrionaceae bacterium | reverse complement strand
ATATTGTAGTTCAGTGACAAACCGACAACTCTGTTGGCATTAAAATCTTCTACTGACAGCATGCCCACATAGGGTCCCAGCTCGAATTTTTCACTGTCTATTGCCGCCGGCTTGATTTTGCTGGGCTTTTCCTCCGGTTTAATAACTTCAAATGACGATCCATCAGGTCCACCAAGAGCGGCACTGGCTACGACCATGAATCCAAAACCGAATACGCCAGCTGAAAAATAAGCAGGAAAGGACATAAATTCCTTATTTCTTATGAATGTAGATTAAATGTAAATATTTCAAAACTCGATATTTCCGGATGACGCCGGCATGGCGACCTTTCGGGCAGAATTCGCCCAAATATACACACAAAACAGGCCATAAAGTGTTAGCCATGTCGCATCTTTGCTGTACTCCGCGGCGCCCAGTAAATGACGAGTTGACGGACAATCGGTCGCATTGCGCGTCCAGTGGTAACTACTTCACCATAAGTTCCGTTAGGGGTCTGTGTTTTGAGATGTATCTCATAAATTAACACATCGACGTGTGACTAAGGTCAGGCGTTCAGTTACTTTATCTTCCACATCAGAATTACAGAATGACAGGTTGCAATAACCAGAAGATCAAAAATCGGAGCGTTTAAGAACAAACAACTTTTACCCTCGGTATCAGTCATCACAACCTCGCCAACTTATACTGACTATGGAACACATAGGTACCGACTTATGAACTCAGACGACTTTTTCAGAGTGTCGCTGTCATTGTTTTTTCTAGCGACTCTTGCCCTGGCTCATATTTGTATAGCCGGAACGAGCAGCGGTGACGGCCAGGACAGCGCGGACCAGAACTGGGCGACGGCCATAGACACCCAGCCTGTAGACTTGGGTGGCACAGATGGAAAGACGCTCAGCGCCAGCGAGGAAGTCCGAAAAATATCCAAATACGTCCAGGCCCTGAAGAGCGACATTATCGACCTGAATCACGATTTGCGTCTGATGGAGGAGCAACTGCTTTTTCCTTCCAGCACCAAGTACACCATTTTCGTTTCACTCAGCTCAGGCCAATTCTTTACACTCGAATCCGTAAAACTGAAGCTGGATGGCAAGCTTGTTGCGACATATCTCTATTCCGACAAGCAGCGCCAAGCCATGTTGCGTGGCGGCGTTCACAGAATGTATGTGACCAACCTCAACAAAGGCGCGCATTCAGCAACCGCGTTTTTTACGGGAATAGGCCCCGGCGGCAGGGATTACAAGCGCGCG
>CAZEWY010000222.1:0-3705 GCA_964515945.1 uncultured Cellvibrionaceae bacterium | reverse complement strand
GCGCGGTCAGCATCGATTTTGAAAAAGAGGCAGTAGGGAAATACCTGGAACTGGCGGTTGGTGATGATGCGGAAAAACAAGAGCCGGTTTTTGCAATTAAACAGTGGTAACAACATGTATCAGGCCCGCATAGAATCCACCCTACAACCCAGACCGCGTCGCTGGGGTGGACTGATTGCGGCCATACTGATCTCAATGCCGAGTCAGGCCACTGAGTTTACATCCAACGCTCACTCCGCTGCGGAACTGGAATATGGCGCAGTGCTTTTCAGTTATTATCAGCAGGATTATTTTTCCGCCCTGATAGAGCAGGAGTATGCGCAAACCATTGGCAATGCCAGGGCATTGAGCCCAGAGGGTCGTCTGTTCAAGGGCGGCATGATGCTGTCCTATGGACTGGCGGACGAATCCGAGAAGCTGTTCAACAGGCTGCTGCAAGCCAATGCGCCGGAAGCCGTCAGGAACAGAGTCTGGATTTATCTGGCCAAACTGAATTACAGCAAGTCAGATGTCGAAAGCGCGGAGACTGCAATCAGTCGCGTGGAAGGTGATATTCCTCTCGATTTGCTCACGGACTTTCACTACCTTGCCACACTCGTCAAGGACCGGAAGGATCCTTCGGCGGCACGCATCGCGAAAGTCGAGACGGCCGCCGCAAATTCCGCCTATTTCCCCTATTTTCTCTTCAATGCCGCCATCGCCTACCTGGGCGCCGGAAACCTGGGCGCCGCGGTAAGCAACCTGGAGAGGGTTGTCGGTTATGCCACGGTCAGCGACGAACTGGCTGTTCTGGCTGATCGCGCCAGACATGCCCTTGCGGAACTCGCCATGCAAAACGGGCGTTTAGCCGAAGCCTGGGCCTATTTGAGCAGCATCCGCACCACTGGCCTCTATTCCAATCGCGCTTTGCTCACTTATGCCTGGGCCGCCATCAATCAAAGGCAATACCATCAGGCGATACCGGCACTGGAAATCCTCAATCGCCGCTCGATCGCACTGCCGGAGGTTCAGGAAGCCAAGGTACTGCTTGCGCATGTTTACGAGCAAAACGGCAGCAATCGAAAAGCGCTGCAGAGCAACATTCTGGCGGAAAAGGAGTTCGCGAATGGCCTCCATTCCATTGAAGAAGCGCGTCGCATTATTGCCGGCCAGGATGTGCCCAGGGAATTTGTCAGTAATATCGAAATTCTTATGGACGACACCAACTGGCAGACATCTCAGCCTTCCCTCGACTATCAAAAGCTCACACCCTTTCTGGTGGATTTGATGGCGAGCAATGCCTTTACCGAAGCATTGAGAGAGCTCGCTGACCTCTACGTCATTCAGGATAACCTGCAGTATTGGTCGGATCAGGCCGACCAGCACAGGTTGATACTGGAGGCCGCGGCCAATAAAACTATGACCGACGATATTGCACAGGCTCTGGAAAACAGCCGGCAGATCAAGGAAGCCTTTGTCGTGCGTAGTGAGGAGCTCAAGTTGTACTCTCTCGTGCTGAATGAAGAGGAAAGAGACCGTTTGACCTCCTTGATGGAAACAACCGAATCGCAGTTGACCTTGCTCGAAAGCAAGGTACAGAAGCTTGAAGATCTCGACGAGCCCTACCAGCAACCCGAACAATTCAGCGAGATGGTTGCAGATAACCATGCCCGCATTCGCGAGAAGCTGATGGAGACCGAAGCGCAAATTCTCGCACTGGAACGAATTATGAGGAACCTGATCAACATTGAGCTGGATGAACATGAGGATCGAATGAAACATTATTCCGCGCAATCACGGCTAGCCAAGGCGCGGCTATACGACCTGGACCTGCTATCCGGAGGTGAAGCTGCCGCCGCCGATAAAGCCGTGGCAGGGGATGGAGAACATCATGAATAAAAGTACTCTTTTCCTGGCGATTTCGGCCGCCGGCCTTGCCTTATCCACGGGTTGTGGCAGCACAAAAACCAACACTCTCGGTTCGCTGACCTATACGCCTGAAAACAGTGAAGAAATTGTTATAGACCCTCTGAGCCACGAGGAGGTACGCGAGGAGTATAAGGAGCTCCTGAGCGAAATTGAGGACGAGGACATCAAGGAACAGATTGAACGCCGCGTGGCGGATGTCTACATGATGGAGGGCGCCCACGACCTGACCAAGGAGAAGCCGACCACAGAGCAGTATGCCGAGGCTATCAAAGCCTATCGCAATGTCCTGGAAAAATACCCCAACTCTCCCGACAACGCCGAGGTACTTTATCAATTGGCCAAGGCCTACGATATGGTCAACGAACCGGATAAGGCCATAGCAGCCTTGTCGCGGTTAACCGGTCAGTATCCCCAGTATGCGAATCTGGCGGAAGCTTATTTTCGAATGGGCGATATCTATTTCAATAATCAGAAATATCAACCTGCCCAGGAATCCTATCTCGCCGTAACCCGGTATGACGACACGTGGCTGACGACCAACGCCCGCTATATGCTCGGCTGGTCCTACTACAAACAGTTCAAGTTTGACGAAAGCCTCAGTGAGTTTGCCGTGGTACTGGATGGACTCATGGATGATGCCGCAAACATGGATGAAGTCAGCGAGGACGACCAGCCGATGGCAAAGGATACCATTCACTCCATCAGCCTTGGACTCGACAAGGTGGGAGGTGCGACTGCCATCACCCGCATGCCCATTGTTCCCGGCAGAGATTATGTGTGGATGATCTACGATAACCTCGGGGAATACTACCGGGAGAAGGAGCGCTACGAAAACGCGGCGTCCACCTTCAGAGCCTTCGTCGGAGCCTATGGCGACTCGGACAAGGCGCCGACACTCCATAACAAGATCATTGATACCTACATAGAAGGCGGCTTTCCCACTCCCGCACTCAAGGAAAAGGAAAACTACGTCGAAGCCTTCGGCCTCTACTCGGACTACGAAGGTAATCAGGGGGGCATCAGGCCTGATGTCGCGGAATCGCTAAAAATCTATCTGGATGAGCTGGCACGCCATTATTACACCCAGGGCAAATCCATCGACGAGGAGGCCATGGAAAAGGCCGAAGCACTGGTTGAACAAAAACCGAAGGACGAACAGAAGCTCGCCAAACGAGATCCCAACGCAATCGATGCCTTCAAGAAAGCCGCCGGATTCTATTCGCAGTATACGAAGACCTTTCCGGCCGATGAGCGCATCGACGAAGTCTATTTTCTGATGTCCGAATCCCTGTTTCTGGCAGAGCAGTATGCGGAATCCATCGCCGGCTATGAGCGTGTGGCCTATCACCCGACAGGTACGAGCGCGAAGGAACATGCGTCCAATTCGGGCTATGCCGCAATCATTGCCTACCAAAATCATATTGCATCCCTTCAGCCCGACAACCGCAAAGCCGAGTCATGGCGGGCCCAGGCAGTCGAAAGCATGCTGAAATTTGCCAAGACTTTCCATGCCGACGGCCGGGCGCCGTCGGTACTTACCAATGCGGCCGAATACCTGTTTGGTCTGAACGAGTATGAACGGGCCCTGAGTGTTTCCCAGAGCCTCATCACCAACAACCCTGACCTCGATAGAACACTCAAGAAAACGGCTTATGGAATCGTCGCCCACTCCTATTTCAACCTCGGTGATTATCAAAATGCGGAGCTCAATTACGTTCAGCAACGCAATCTGATCAACCCTGCCGACAAGGAATATCAAAAAGTGTCGGAACGCCTGGCTACGGCAATGTATCGCCG
>CAZEWY010000221.1:0-4997 GCA_964515945.1 uncultured Cellvibrionaceae bacterium | reverse complement strand
GGTATTGATGAGCCTGCGTGCCGGATGGCGATGGTTGGAGAAAAAGCTTCGGTCTTTCAGGGCGACTTTCAATATCGGAATCTGCAATCGACATATCAGTGCTTGTATGGCCATCGGCAAATTATCGTCGGCAAGAATTTCATCAAAAAACAGCGAGACGAGATTAATGGTGGTTTCATCAGGCTCCGTCAGTGCCTGGGGCGCCTTGGCATCGGCTTTGGCAAGCAGTGCCGTAATAACTCCCGGAACTATGTTGCGCGGGCCCTTGACCAGTTGGCGGTCCGCCATGAGCTGGGATCGGGTCAGCATGGTTGTGAGCTCAGGCGCGCTCATCAGCGGCCCGGGATTGTCAGTGGCAAAAATATAGCAGTTGATGCTGAGTTCGCCGTTTTCACCACCGCCATTTCGTGCCGCGCCGCGGGCGGCGGCAAACAGGGCGGCAAGCGTGTCGAAACTGACATTGAAGTAGGCGGGTTCATCCGGCTCTGGATCCGCCGGTGGTTCCACGGATTGCTTGTTCTCCGTTTCTGCTGATGGGGCTTCCTCGTCCCGGATTTCATCGGGGATGGTCGGCAGTATGCCGGCATTTATCAGCAGTTGGTTGGCCTCGCTGTAGAGCGGCGCCAGTTGCATGAGCAGATGCTTTTCAAACAGCTTGAACAGGATGAGGCGCACCTTGATGTCAATGCGCAGGGTTGCCGCGCAGGCTTCCACAAACGCGCGCGCAATTCCGTGGGGGTCAAGTGGACTGTTGGAGCTGTCTATATCGACGCGCCGGAGTAAGTGATCGAGCCGGACATTCAGCTCGTGCAGCGGCGCCCGATAAAAGTCTCTGGCGCGATTGGTCATGTTGGTCAGCGCCAGATCCATCTCGAGCTGATCGCCATCCATGATCGCCAGAGTGTGGGTGGAGACTCTCGGGGATTTCTCCGGTGCGGCTTCCGCTTCGAGTATGTCGCTGAAATTGGCGATGATATTCTGCCGGAACTGTCGCGAAATGCCCTGGGCCTTCAGGCGAAACTCCCTCATGGCATCAAAGTAGTGGCTTTCTTCTCCATGGCCGGGGGCGCGCTGGGATAGATCGTACAGAACGTCATCCGCAGCGAGAAACATTGGCTTGAGCAATTGTGCGCTGCGATCAAGGGTGGTTTGTTGAATAAGCGCCAGCAGATGCGGAGGCTTCGGCGGCCGACGTCCGTCGGACTTCACCAACTCCAAAAAGTCACTTTTGCCGCGTTTGGATGTCATCGTTTTTCCTGCCAGACTGCGCGAATTCATTCACAATGGAAAACAAGCTGGGCGACGAACCGCTAGACGGTGAGCTGAACCCGCACTCTAGTTTTTATTGGAAATCGGGATCCACAAGGACGTTGAGCCGCTGCTTTATTAGCTTGATTTTAGCTCATCCTCATGGAAATTGCCCAAAGGCGGCGCATTCGACCAGGTTCAGTTAGCGCTTCAGTTTCGGGCATTGTCGTATAGCATAATACGTGCCAAATCTGGGTGATGCCGTGATCTTCCTGGGATATGCCCCCGCGAGCTACGAATCATGCGCTTTTTCAGGGATCAGCATCCGGCTCTTGTTATTCTGAAAGTTGAAAAAATGGGTACTGCTACAGCTAGAGCTTGTAAAATTTACAAAAATGCTCGGAAATGGCTCGCCGACCGGCTTCTGAACTTGCCCAAAGCCGCAGTCGAGACCGTATAATGGCCCTGCTCTTTCAGTCCACAGCCCTCTGAGCCAGCCATGTTGTTGATGATAGATAACCACGATTCCTTCACCTACAACATTGTGCGCTACCTGACAGAACTGGGGGCCGGGGTGCACGTGGTGCGCAATGACGACATCAGCCTGGCGGAGGCGGAGGCGCTGCGGCCCGAGGCCATAGTCATTTCGCCCGGACCCTGTACGCCAAACGAAGCGGGAGTTTCATTGGCTATAATCAAGTCCTTTGCCGGGAAGATACCCATTTTGGGGGTCTGCTTGGGGCATCAGGCCATAGGCCAGACGTTCGGCGCCCGCATTGTCAGGGCGGGGAAGGTGATGCACGGTAAGGTCTCGGCGGTTCATCACGATGGTCAGGGGGTGTTTCGTGGTTTGGCGAGCCCATTTTTCGCCACGCGCTATCACTCGCTGGTGATTGACAAGGCATCACTGCCGGATTGCCTGTCAATTACCGCCTGGACCGAATCCGCGGACGGGCGGCTCGATGAAATTATGGGCGTCAGACATAAGGACTTTGCCATTGAAGGGGTGCAATTTCATCCCGAGTCGATTTTGAGCGAATACGGCCATCAGTTATTCCAGAATTACCTCCAGCGGCGATAACCGAATTTCGTGATAACAGGCCCTGCACACTACCAGAGCATTTTTTACCAGGGCACTTTACAGAGGACAGCACATGAATATCAAACAAGCGCTCGCCAGACTGGTTGAGCGACAGAACCTGACCGAAGACGAAATGATGGCGGTCATGCGGGAGGTTATGAGCGGCGGCGCTACCGAGGCACAGATTGGCGGTTTTCTGGTGGCATTGCGCATGAAAAGTGAAACACTCGATGAAATTACCGGCGCCGCGAGAGTCATGCGTGAACTGGCGACGCCGGTGGATATTATCGCCGACCACCTGGTGGATACCTGCGGTACCGGCGGTGATGGCGCCAACCTGTTCAATGTTTCCACGGCCGCCGCCTTTGTCGTGGCCGCTGCTGGTGGTAAGGTCGCCAAACATGGCAACCGCTCCGTCTCCAGTTCCACGGGCAGTGCCGATTTGCTCGAATCCGCGGGTATCAACCTGGATATGGCTCCCGCACAGGTGGCACGCTGTATCGAGGCCATAGGCGTGGGTTTCATGTTCGCGCCGGCGCACCACAGTGCCATGAAACACGCCATAGGCCCACGCAAGGAACTGGGTATGCGCACGATTTTTAATATGTTGGGGCCGCTGACCAACCCCGCGGGCGTGAAGCGACAGGTGGTGGGCGTCTTCAATCAGGCTTTGTGCCGCCCTCTGGCGGAAGTATTGGGGCGCCTGGGCAGTGAGCATGTTCTGGTGGTGCATTCCGAAGACAATCTTGATGAAATCTCGCTGGCGGCTCATACCCATGTCGCGGAGTTGCGCGATGGAAAGGTGACCGAATATCGCATTTCGCCTGCCGATTTCAATATCCCCGCACGCTCCATGCTCGGGTTGCAGGTAGGCGGGGCTGCGGAGTCCCTGGAAATCATTGTCGATGCCTTCGGCCCGCGCAAACGCAAGGCGGCGGCGGAGGCGGCCGACCTGATCGCCATGAATGCCGGTGCGGCCATCTACGTGAGTGGCCTCACGGCGACCCTGGCCATGGGGGTGGCGGTGGCGGAAGATATCATCGCCAGTGGCCTCGCCAATGAAAAAATGAAAGAGTTGGCGGAATTTTCCCAATGCTGAAGCCGCATCTGAACCGCCCGCTAACGACAACTGGAATATGATCTATGAGCCCTGAAGGCCCGACAAGCTCGTCATCAATCACATCGCCCCCCACCATTCTGCGCAAGATTATTGCGCGAAAATGGGAAGAAATCGCCGAAAGGAAGCGGAATCAGGGGGTGGCGGAACTTTGCGAACAGGCGAGCCGCCAGGGCGCTGCGCGGGGGTTCGTGCGCGCCCTCGCCGACAAAATTGACGCGGGTGAGGCGGCTGTCATTGCGGAGATCAAGAAGGCTTCGCCCAGCAAAGGCATCATCCGGCCAGACTTTGACCCTGTCGCCATAGCTCAGAGCTATCAACAGGGTGGTGCGGCCTGCCTGTCGGTGCTCACTGATGTGGATTATTTTCAGGGTTCGGACACGTATCTGCAGCAGGCGCGTGCCGCCACGCAACTACCCGTAATTCGCAAGGATTTTATTGTGGACCCCTACCAGGTGGTGGAATCACGGGCACTGGGCGCGGACTGTATCCTGCTGATTGTGGCGGCGCTGGCGCCACAACAGCTGGCGGATCTGAATAGCTATGCGCTGGAATTGGGCCTGGACGTACTGGTGGAAGTGCACAATGGCGAGGAGCTGGAACTGGCGCTGGATTTGCCGAACCGATTGATCGGTATCAATAATCGTGACCTGCACAGCTTTGAGGTGAACCTGAATACCACTTTTGGGCTTCTGGATCAGATCCCGGCGGATAAAATCATTATCACGGAAAGCGGTATTCACAGTCGCGAAGATGTCGTGGCCATGCGCCAGCGGGGCGTGAATGGCTTTCTGGTGGGGGAATCCTTCATGCGTGCGGATAGCCCAGGGCAGAAACTGAACGACCTCTTTGCCAATTCCACGGACGCCTGATTGTTGGCCGTACCGGCGCCGTTTGTCGCCGGGTTGTGGGGCGAAGGTTGCCTCGGTGAAATCTAGCGCGTTCCGTAAACCACCATGGTCTTGCCTTTAACCGACACCAGCCCCTGATCCTCCAGGGTTTTCAGCACACGTCCGACCATCTCCCGGGAGCAGCCGACAATCCGGCCAATTTCCTGGCGGGTGATTTTAATCTGCATGCCATCGGGGTGGGTCATGGCGTCGGGTTCCTTGCACAGATCCAGCAAAGTGCGGGCGACGCGCCCGGTGACATCCAAAAATGCCAGGTCACCGACCTTGCGGGTGGTATTGCGCAGACGGCGGGCCATCTGGGTGCCCAGGGCAAACAGAAATTCGGGGTGATCATCGCTGATTTCCTGAAACTTGGCGTAACCGATCTCACCGATTTCACATTCGGTCTTGGCCCGAACCCAGGCGCTGCGCGCATCCTGTTCATCAAACAAGCCCATCTCACCGAAAAAATCGCCGTCATTGAGATAGGCGACTATCATCTCGCGGCCTTCTTCATCTTCTATGACGACGGTGACCGAGCCCTTGATGATGTAATAAAGGGAGTCGCTTTTGTCCCCCGCGTAAATCAGAGTACTTTTGGCAGGGTAACGTCGACGGTGACAATGGCTGAGAAATTCATCCACATTCTGTATATGAGGTG
>CAZEWY010000220.1:0-5071 GCA_964515945.1 uncultured Cellvibrionaceae bacterium | reverse complement strand
GGTAAGGGCACCTCTGGCCGGGAATATCTTTGAGGTTCTGGTCAAGCCGGGGCAGCGGGTTGTCGAGGGTGATACGCTGCTGTTGCTGGAGGCCATGAAGATGGAGACGGAAGTCAGCGCCCCTCATTCCGGTGTCGTGGGCGCTATCAGCGTCAGTGAAGGTGACGTAGTCGCAGTTGGCGACCTGTTACTGACCATAGGCTGATGCTGGAGTTTTCCCCATGAACAATATGATCAATCTCTGGCAGGACTCTGGAATCTATCAGGCAAGCGGCGGGCAGATGGCCATGCTGCTTGTCTGCCTGTTGCTGCTGTTTTTGGCCATTCGCAAGGGTTTTGAGCCCCTGTTGCTGGTACCCATAGGTTTTGGTGGTATTCTCGCCAATATTCCCGGTGCCGGCATGGCGCTGTCGGCCGCTGAAAACGCCATATATCACGGCGATGCGCAATTGCTGGCGCAAATCGCCCAGGCGCTGGGTGTCACTGCCTGGGACGGTGCCAAGGAATTGGCACTTGCCTATGGCATCGCGACCGATAGCGCGGCTACAGCCGCCACGCAAATTGCCCATACGGCCGGCTACGCCAATGGCATGCTCTACAACTTCTACACCGTGGCTATCGCCAGTGGCGCCGCGCCCCTGATTATTTTCATGGGTGTTGGTGCCATGACCGACTTCGGCCCCCTGCTGGCCAACCCGAAGACTTTGTTTCTGGGGGCGGCGGCGCAGATCGGCATTTTTGCCACCATATTCGGCGCCGTGGGCATTTCGACGTCGGGGCTGATCCACTTCACCATTGCCGATGCCGCCGCCATCGGGATTATCGGTGGTGCCGATGGGCCAACCGCTATTTACGTGGCCAGCAAGCTGGCGCCGGATCTGCTCGGTGCCATTGCCGTGGCCGCCTATTCCTACATGGCGCTGGTGCCCCTGATTCAGCCTCCGATCATGAAGGCCCTGACTACCAAGGCCGAAAGACGCATCGTCATGACCCAGCTGCGTCCGGTATCCAAGCGCGAAAAAATCGTGTTTCCGCTGGTGCTGCTGATTCTCGTGGTGTTGTTTCTGCCAGACGCGGCGCCTCTGCTCGGTATGTTCTGTTTCGGCAATTTGATGCGCGAGTGCGGCGTGGTCAGTCGTCTGTCGGATACATCCCAGAACGCGCTGATTAATATCACCACTATTTTTCTCGGATTGTCCGTGGGCTCAAAGCTGGCCGCCGACAAGTTCCTGGACCCAAAGACCCTGGGTATTTTGATACTGGGCATGATCGCCTTTGCCATAGGTACCGCCGGCGGCGTGCTTATGGCGAAGCTGATGAACCTGCTCAGTCGGCAGAAGATCAACCCGCTCATCGGCTCCGCCGGCGTCTCCGCCGTACCCATGGCGGCTCGGGTATCCAACAAGGTGGGCCTGGAAGCTAACCCGCAGAATTACCTGCTCATGCACGCCATGGGTCCCAACGTGGCGGGCGTCATTGGCTCCGCGGTGGCGGCCGGTGTGATGATTTCCATGGTTTCCAACATGCAATAGCCGCGTCCGAGGCCCATATTCTGTATAATGGTGGCTGGCTCTGTCAGCCACCATTTTTTTTTGCAACTCAATTCGCCAGACCCTTTGGGGTCACCATTACCTTTGGTTTAAGAAGGTTATCTGTGTAAAACCACGTGGTTTTGCCACCGCCGTAATTTTTGGAGCACATACATGTTAAGACGTACAAAAATCGTGAGCACCCTCGGCCCAGCAACTGATGAGCCCGGTGTTCTCGAAAAACTCATCATTGCCGGTGTGGATGTGGTGCGTCTGAATTTTTCTCATGGTAGCCCCGACGATCACCGCAAGCGCGCCAACGATGTCCGCGAGCTCTCCGCCAAGCACGGGCGCTTTGTCGCTGTGCTGGGCGATTTGCAGGGCCCCAAGATCCGTATCGCCCGTTTTTCGGAAGGTCCGGTAGAACTGGCACTGGGTGATACTTTTATTCTCGATGCCGAGCTGCCGCGCGATGCCGGTGACAGAACCCAGGTGGGCATTGATTACAAACAGCTCCCCAACGACGTAAATCCCGGTGACAACCTGTTGCTGGACGACGGACGCCTGGTGCTGCGAGTGGAATCCGTGAATGGCAGCCGCATCACCACAACCGTAACGGTGGCGGGGCGCCTGTCCAACAACAAGGGTATCAACCGCGAGGGTGGCGGCCTGACGGCACCTGCCCTGACCAACAAGGACCGCGTGGACATCAAGACCGCCGTGGATATAGGCGTGGACTATCTGGCGGTATCCTTCCCGCGCAGCGCTGAAGATATGAACCTGGCGCGTCAACTGGTAAAGGATGCCGGTGGCGATATTGCCCTGGTGGCCAAGATCGAGCGGGCCGAGGCCGTCAATGACCCTGAAGTGCTGGACGATATCATTCGCGCATCCGACGCCGTGATGGTGGCCCGGGGTGATCTGGGCGTGGAAATCGGTGATGCATCACTGATCGGCGTTCAGAAGCACATTATTGCCCGCGCCCGCGCCCTCAATCGCTGCGTTATTACGGCCACTCAAATGATGGAATCCATGATCAGCAGCTCACTGCCGACGCGCGCGGAAGTCTTCGACGTCGCCAATGCCGTGCTCGATGGTACTGATGCGGTTATGCTTTCCGCTGAAACCGCCGCCGGTCAGTTTCCGGTGCAAACCGTCGAGGCCATGGTGCGCGTCATACTGGGCGCGGAAAAGCACCCGGAATCTGTCAAATCCCCCCAGCGCCCGGAAAACTATACAGCCGTGGACGAAACCATTGCTCTGGCCGCCATGTATACCGCGAACCACCTGGAAGGCGTCAAGGCCATTGCCAGTATGACTGAAACGGGCTCCACGGCGCTGCTGATGTCACGATTCGGCACCAAGCTGCCGATTTTCGCTTTTTCCCGGCAGAGGAAGACGCTGTGTCGCGCCGCCTTGTATCGCGGTGTGCAAACAGTCCTCTTCGACAGCGATACCATTCCGCACTCGGAGACCAACGAGCGCGCCATCAACGAACTGCGCTCCCAGGGTGTGGTGCAGGATGGGGATCTGGTGATTATTTCCAAGGGCGATTACGCCAACGTCCACGGCGGAACCAACACCATGAAGGTTGTGCGTGTGGGGCAGCCAGTCGCTTCCTGACGAAGGGCATTACGCTGAGGGAGCGAATTGCACCCTCGGCGGACCCTCGGCGGCGGTTATTGGCTGCTGTGCTTTTTAACTTTCGGGGGTTCTACGTAATCCGCCTTGCCCAACTGCTTGCGCATGTAGGCATAGTAGTCGTCGGTGATGTCGCGGGAGCTGTCCCGGCGGTCTGCGGACTTGCGGCGTTTGCGGTGGTACAGGTCGATATCCAGATCCTTGCAGGGATCCTCGTCGACCCGACGGTCTTGACCTTTTCTCCGATCTACAAATACTAAATTGCTACTCATAGTCTACTCACTCGATAGTAGAAGTGGTTGCTTATTAGATGGTAAAGGTGAAAGGACGAATGCCTATTGTGCCTGTATTGCCGGCCAAAGCACAATGCTTAATCATTGGTGCGCTTAACCCCAATAGGCCTTTAACCAACACAGATACCGAGGCTGATCCATGCAGATACAAAATTCGATCCAGAACAAGCTGATCGCGGCATTGGCTCCCGCCCACCTGGAGGTCATCAACGAGAGCCGCAACCACAATGTGCCGCCGAATTCGGAAACCCATTTCAAAGTGGTGGCTGCGGCCGATGTGTTCGCCGGGGAGAATGCCGTCAAACGCCATAGGCGCGTCTATGACATTCTGTCGGAGGAAATGAGCGGTGGTGTTCACGCACTATCACTCCATTTGTATACACCGGAGGAATGGGCTGCCGTGTCTGTCCCCGATTCGCCGCCGTGTCTGGGCGGCGGCCGCAAGTAATATCCACTCCGCTCGGAGCCTGAGCTCAACGATGTTCAAAAAAAGATCAATCCGCTACAATTGCGCCCTCCGTTGAAAGCCCCGTTATTGGTCCAGATGTTTATGAAACCCACCATTGTTGCCGCCCTCTACAAGTTTGTGTCGCTGCCCGACTATGAAAAATTGCGGGAGCCTCTGCTCCAGTTTTGTCTGGATCAGGGAATCAAGGGCACTCTCCTTCTGGCGCACGAGGGCATCAACGGCACCATTTCCGGGACGCGGGACAACATTGATGCCCTGTTGGCATACCTGAAACAGGACGAGCGTTTCGCCGACCTGGATCACAAGGAATCCCTCTACGACGAGCAGCCCTTCTACCGCATGAAGGTCAAGCTCAAGAAGGAAATCGTCACCATGGGCATCGAGGATATAGACCCCAACACCATGGCTGGCACCTATGTCGAGCCCACGCAGTGGAACGAGCTGATCAGCGATCCGGACGTCACCCTGGTGGATACGCGCAACTACTACGAGTACAACATCGGCAGCTTCAAGGGCGCGGAAAACCCCGAGACCACGACCTTCCGGCAATTGCCGGATTACGTGAAGAACAACCTGGACCCGGCCCGCCACAAGAAAGTTGCCATGTTCTGCACCGGCGGTATCCGCTGCGAAAAATCCACGGCTTACCTGAAGCAGCAGGGTTTTGAGGAGGTATACCACCTCAAGGGTGGTATTCTCAAATATCTGGAGGAAGTGCCGGAAGAGGAGAGCTTGTGGCAGGGTGAATGCTTCGTGTTCGACAATCGCGTGGCCGTGAATCACCGACTGGAAAAAGGCCGTTACGACCAGTGCCACGGCTGCCGCCATCCCATTACCGAAGCAGACAAGGCCTCGGAAAAGTACCTGGCCGGCGTCGCCTGCCCCCGCTGCTATGACCAGCAAACTCCCGATCAGCGCGCCCGCTTTGCCGAGCGCCAAAAGCAGGTGCAACTGGCGAAAAAACGCAGGGAAGCGCACTTGGGGGTGCCCCCACCTGAACGGCAGGTTCGTGCTGCCATTAAGAATTGATTGTCATATCTGTCTTTGTAAGAAAGTCCCCAGGCGCTTCGGTGAAGGCTTTCCGAAAACGCCGTGAACCCATCCATGGGGGCTCCGACACGAGGTCCCTCTCGTGACGG
>CAZEWY010000219.1:0-5126 GCA_964515945.1 uncultured Cellvibrionaceae bacterium | reverse complement strand
TCATAACACCTTGTCCTCTAGGGATTGAAAACAAGGTGTCTACTTTTTCGGGGGCGATCCAAAGAATATGGGTGCATATGAATCTGTAGGGCGGATGAGCCTTGGCGCTCCGCCCGAACTGGCGGAAGGCGTTTACACTTTCCGCGAGCCGGTAAATCCAACCTGCGGCACTACATTCGCGGAGGCACGAATCTTTTCCCTTTTCCCTTTTCCAAGTCCACCAATCACCAATCTTCACACGGCACCGGGATACCCCAACTGCCGCCAGGCCTCATAAACCAGCACCGAGGCGGCGTTGGAAAGATTCATGCTGCGACTTTCCGGCTGCATGGGAATACGCAATACTTGTTCAGGTGGTAAAGACTGTAGAATTGCCGCCGGCAACCCCCGGGTTTCGGGCCCGAATACCAGAAAATCGTCTATGTTGAAACAGGCGTCAGAATGATATGCTGTGCCCTTGGTGCTGATGGCCCACAACTTCCGCGGCCTGGCGATCTCGAGGAAATTCTGCCAGCCATTATAGGTGGCAATATCGCGCCACTCGCCATAGTCGAGTCCTGCCCGGCGCAAACGTTTGTCGTCGAGCGCGAAGCCCAGGGGCTCAATCAGGTGCAGTTGGCAGCCCGTATTCGCGCACAGCCGAATGATATTGCCAGTATTCGGTGGAATTTCGGGCTCGAAAAGTACAATATGCAACATAGTTCACAAAATTGGGGTTGACGATAGCAGTTCTTGTCTATAATCCGATTAGAAAAAATGCATTTTTTATAACATTGCTTTATCTTATGCTGTAGTTTGACTGGTTGCTGGAATAAGTATCCCAAAAGCGCAGCTTCATTAAAACAAAAAAGCTAAAAGCTATAAGTGGAGAGCCGCACTTGGTTTGGTGGAATCAACGCAAATTGGCATCGGCAAGAGTCAGTCTGGAAATCTTGCCAGATAGTCTTGCGGTCGCTTGCTGCACGGGAACAATCACTGAGGCTACAACGACGACCGTGGCGCTCCTGCCTTCTGGTTCCGATCAACGTGAATCTATCCTATCGGAATTTGTCAGCCGACAGGGCCTGCGCAATGCCCCCTGCAATCTGGTACTCTCGCCCGGCAACTATCAGTTGCTGTTGGTCGAGGCGCCCCAGGTGCCCGACGAGGAGATGCGCGCGGCGGTTCGCTGGCGACTCAAGGATCTGGTCAACATTCCGCTCGACCAAGCCGTTGTTGATGTGTTTAACCTTCCCTCCGATGCCACCCGCAGTGGCAAGCGCATGATTTTTATTGTGGTGACGGAACTGCACAAGGTGCAAAAGCTGCTGGCGCTGGTGACGGCGGCGGGCTTGCGACCCTCGGTCATTGACATTGCCGAAATGGCTCTGCGCAACCTGACGTTATTGCTGTCACCCGCTGACACGGAAGGGCGCGGCGTGGTGGTGGTGCGTGTTCAGGGTGGCGGAGGCAACCTGGGTCTGTATAGGGACGGAAACCTCTATCTGTCTCGCCAGTTTGAATTGAACTACGGGGGCGGATTGCTCGACGAGCTGCCCGAAGAAGATCTGGTTCTGGAAATACAGCGTTCCATTGATTACTCGGAGCGTCAGATGGGGCAGGCACCGCCGTCGGCCATCTACATCTGCGGCGACAATATTGGCAACGACAAGATTACCCAAGGCATCAAGGCCGGGTTGGCGGCACCTGTGTCGGTGCTGCCGGTCCACGCACTGCACCGCATAAACAGTGGCGATCAGAATGGCCATATTCTCCAATCCTGCGCGGGTGCCATAGGCGGCGCCATGCGCACCGAAGGTTGGGTGTGAAGATGCAGCAGGTCAATCTCTATCTGCCAGAACTGCGTCCCCAGCGGGACTGGCCCAGATGTCGCGATGCCGTGATGGTTGCGCTGGCCTTTCTCGCGGTCATGGTGATAGTGCAGGTGATTTGGATGCTGCGCGCGCAAGCCATCGGCGAGCAGGTTGAAGCGCGACAGGCGGAGCTGACGCAAATGCAGGCTCGACTCGATCAGCTGGAACCTTCCGTGGCTGTCGTCAATCAGTCGTTCGACCAGCGAATCTCCCAGCTGGAATTGGCAATCGCCAACCGGGAAAAGGTGCGCCGGGTCATCAGTGGCCAGAACGTCGGCAATTCGAAAGGGTTTCACGCCAGTATGCTCACCCTGGCCCGTGAGTCGCGCCGCGATATCGCACTCGACCGTTTCAGTTTCTCCCGTGGCGGCAGCTTTGTTGAGATGCATGGTGCCACGCGCGACGCGGAGTCGGTGCCGCTTTATCTGCAGCGCCTGAAAGCGGCGCCGGCCTTCGATCTTGCGCGATTCGGGTTGCTCAGCGTTTCATCGCAGTCGTCTTCAAAGCATGGCGCGGAGGCTCTGGAGTTTTCGCTCGGGTATGACAATGTTTACCAGCCCGCGGGAGGGGACAAGTGATGTCCAATCTCGATTGGCGGAAATTCGAGGAGCGCTTCAACGCCATGGCCAAGCGCGAGCGGGCTGTGTCCCTGCTCGCGGTGCTGGCGTTGATCTACCTGTTGTGGACCCTGGTTCTCCTGGCGCCGGTAAGCAGAAATATTGAAGAGCTGCGCATGCAGAAGCAGACCTTCGACAGCCGTATTCTCGATCTCGAGGCCCAGGAGCGAATCTACCGCCAGCTTGCCAGTCAGGATCCCAATGCGGCAAGCAAGCGGGAAATGGAGCGTCTGCAACAGCGACTGGACGCTCTGGACAAGGAGTTGCAGGCTTTGGCCGTCGGACTGGTGCCGGCGGACCGTCTGCCCCAGGTACTGCACGATGTCATTTCCAACACCGGCGATTTGACGCTGCTGGGCATGCAAACGCTACCTGTGCAAAAGCTGACCATCACCGACACCGCGACAGGCGAGGGCACCCAGCTGATACAGGCGCACCAGCAGGTCGATGTTTACCGCCATACGGTGGAGTTGAAAGTGAGTGGCCGCTACTTCGCGGTTGCGGAATACCTGAAGGAACTGGAAGCCCTGCCGTGGCGTTTCTACTGGGATACGCTGGATTATCAGGTTGAATCCTGGCCCCAGGCTGTCGCGACGCTGCAAGTCTATACCTTGTCCGCGGGGGAGGGATTGCTGGGTGAATAGGATTATTTATTTTCTGAGCTTTTTTCTGGCAGTGAGCAACGGCGTCTGTTGGGCGGCGGAGGAACTGCCGGATCCCACGCGTCCGCTGACCTACAGTGTCAAGCAGGACAGGACGCCCCAACTGGCCTTGCAGGCAATTCTGCAACGCGCCACGGGGCCTGAAGCCATTGTCAACGGCCAGAGAGTGAGAGTGGGCAGTACCGTCAAGGGTGCGCGCATCGAAAAGATCACCGATGGGGCGATCATCTGGTCATATCGGGGAGAGCGGCACACACTGAGGTTGCGCCCCAGAATCATTACACGGGGAAACCCTTAACCGTGCGAAAGGTTGAAATTGAATGCTGACAGATAATAGTCAAACGCTATCGGGGAGGGCCGGTTTCAGGCCGCTCATAGCCTTGCTGGGCGCGCTGTTTATCAGCCTGATGGCGGGGTGCCAGCAGTATCAGCCCATGGAAGAGACTTTGGCGGAAAAGGAGATGAAATCGCTCAGAGAAGAGCAGCGGGAAAAAGCGCCGCCACCGGTCCCCGAAGCGGTTAATCGCGCGTTGATGCACAGCCTGGGCCGTACCAATAGAACGGCGGCGGCTGAAGCGCGATTCGATATCGCGGTTAACAATGTGCCGGCGCGGACCTTCTTTTTGAGCCTCATTGCGGATGCCGGTGTTAACGTTGTGGCCCACCCGGAAGTGAGTGGCACCATCAGCCTGGAACTGAATGATGTCACCATTGATGAGGTGCTCAGCGTAACCCGTGAAGTCTACGGGTATGAATACAAGTACGAAAATTCCATCTACACCATTTATCCGCGCAAGTTGCGCACGGAAATTTTCGCCATTGACTATATCGATATCCAGCGAGTGGGCGTATCGGACACCAGCGTGCAGATTGGCAAAATCAGCTCGGACAACAGTAACGGCCGCAACAATAATTATCGCGGTTCGAGCGATTCGGAAGACACCGCGAATTTGCTGGGTATGCTGAATAACGACAACGGGCAGGGCTCGAGTAGCGAAGGCATTTCGCCGGGCTCGCGCGTGCAGACGCTCAACCGTACGGACTTCTGGAGCGGCCTTGAAGACACACTTTCCGCCATTGTCGGTTCCGGCGAGGGGCGCATGGTCATGGTCAATCCCCAGGCGGGCATGGTGGTGGTCAAGGCCCTGCCACGGGAACTGGGAGCGGTGCGGGAATTTCTCGACCGTTCCGAACTAAGTGTCAAACGACAGGTGATTCTGGAAACAAAAATCCTCGAGGTGCGCCTGAGCGAAGGCTTCGAGGCCGGCATCAATTGGTCGACCATTCAGGGGCAGTTGCTCTATACCAATAATGTGTCCGCGTTCGAATCGCCAGTGGACATTACGGGCGCGGCGGATTCCGTGGGTGAAATTTTTTCGTCCATTTTCAAGGTTGCCGATATCTCCGATTTGCTATCGCTGCTGGAAACCCAGGGCTCCGTCCAGGTACTGTCCAGTCCGCGCGTGTCCACGGTCAACAATCAGAAGGCTGTCATCCGCGTCGGTTCGGATGAATTCTTTGTTACCGGCATATCCTCGTCAAACGTATCCAACATTACATCGACCACCAGTACCCCCAACATCGAACTGAGTTCCTTTTTCAGCGGTATTTCCCTGGATGTGACGCCGCAGATTTCGAAAGAGGGCGACGTGATACTGCATATACACCCGATTGTCAGCGATGTGCAGGATCAGCTGAAAAGTTTCACCGTGGGTGATGAGGACTTCGCTTTACCCCTCGCGCTTCGCGAAATCCGCGAATCGGACAGCATTGTGCGTGCCCGCAGCGGCGAAGTGGTTGTGCTCGGCGGACTCATGCAGAAATCCTCGCGAATTCAGGACGGACAGCAGCCGCTGCTGGGAGATATACCGATCCTGAACTGGTTCTTCCAGACAAAAGCACGGCAAACCCAAAAAACCGAACTGGTTATCCTCATGCGTCCCATTATTGTCGACAACAATACCTGGCGGGAAAACCTCGACGGCAGTCACCAA
>CAZEWY010000218.1:4709-5171 GCA_964515945.1 uncultured Cellvibrionaceae bacterium | reverse complement strand
AATTTGAATTCTGTTCGATGGAATAAGCCAAAATACTTTAGAGAAATCGGCTGCAGTTTTTGGATTCGTAAAGACAATTTTTGTTGACGCTAAAAAAGTAATATATTGCAACGCGCGGCGAATTCCCTTTGTTTGATAGAAATCACTACCCCAAACGACTGCAACCAAGCGCCTGGATTTCGCCTTGAAGGCAAATACAGGAAGAAAGTATAAAAAGTTCACATAGTGCATAACGACACAATCATATTTTTTATCAGCCCTCCTCAAATTTTCTATTATGTATTTGCAATAGTATACGTATCGCCAGGGACGGACTGCCGTTATTAGAGTAGGAAAGCGAATCGATACGAGCTTTCGTGCACCACAAATATCTCTTTCAGTTCCATTGGTAAGGAGGTCACAGATGATGTCGCGACAGGAAAACTGATGAATAAAATCCTTTACAAAAAAAGAGTCTCCGTT
>CAZEWY010000218.1:0-4699 GCA_964515945.1 uncultured Cellvibrionaceae bacterium | reverse complement strand
GGTGCTCGCCGAGGGGACGACCGTGCTGGAGAACGCCGCGCGGGAGCCGGAGGTCGAGGACCTCGCCCGGGCCCTGAACGCCATGGGCGCGCGCATCCAGGGCGCCGGGACAGATCTCGTGGTATTTTTCTTCGGCTATATTGATCCACGGTATTAATCCGGTCGTGTGGCTGCTAAACAATCATAGAATGCCGTGACAATTGCCTTTTGTTGGCTCAGTATCAGATAAGGGTGCATAGGCAACGATATCACCTGCTCAGCCGCCTTATCACCTTCCGGCAGACTTACACTATCAGCCACTGCTGGTTGCATGTTAAGGGGCATTGGATAATGCACTACAACGGGAATACCGGCTTCCTTTAGCGCGGCCTGTACCTGCTCTCGATTTTCCACCCGAAGAGTGTACTGCGCCCAAGCGCTGGTATTATGCGCCTCAAGCTGCGGTGTGGTGTCGATACCGACCTCATTGAACACCCTAGTGTAGCGCCCGGCAACCCGCTGCCGCAGTTCCAGCTCATCGTCGAATATGTCCAGCTTACACAACAAAACGGCGGCCTGGAGGGTATCCAGACGACTGTTCACGCCTATGTGTACATGGTGATAGCGACGGTCCTGCCCATGACGGGCGATCTGCCGGAGCTTAGTGGCTAAACTGTCGTCACTGGTAAAGATAGCTCCACCATCACCATAGCACCCTAGCGGTTTGCTAGGGAAAAAGCTGGTAATGGCAATGGTGCTTATGTTACAGGACCCACGGCCTTTGTAGGTGGCACCAAAACTCTGCGCTGCGTCTTCGATGACGGGAATGCCATGCTCTTCGGCGATGGCATTAATGGCATCAAAGTCGGCACACTGGCCATATAGAGAGGTAGGAATGATCGCGCGAGTATTGGGCGTAATGGCTGCTCGTAGCTTTCCCGGGTCCAGATTATAAGTGCGTGGATCAATATCGACATAGACGGGCTTGGCACCCAGTATTGCCGCGCTTTCCGCGGCGGCAATGTATGTAAAGCCGGGTATTATCACCTCGTCACCGGGGCCGATCTCCAAGGCCATCTGAGCAATTTGTAACGCATCCGTGCCGTTGGCACAGGTAATACAATACCTCGCTCCAGTGTAATCAGCCAGACGCTCTTCAAGCTCTGCAACTTCCGGACCAAGAATATATTTGCCATGTGCCAACACACGCTGAATACCGGCGTCGATTTTATCCTTGATGCGGGCTTGCTGTATGGCGAGATCGATAAATTGCATCATGAGCCTGCCTTTGTCACATGCTTGCCGTCCAACACATAGCGTTGACCGGTATGCTGACAGATAGCCTCGCCCCGCCCTTCCAGAGGGAGATCAAGCTGATCGCCGAACTCGCTCATCCAGCCAATTTGACGAGCGGGCGTCCCCACCATCAGCGCGTATGCAGGCACACTCCTGCTAATGAGTGCGCCTGCGCCAATAAAGGCGAACTCGCCGATGGTCACCCCGCAAATAATAGTACTGTTAGCACCCAGCGTAACACCCTTTTCCACACGAGTTTCACGATACTCATCCTTGCGCTCTATGAGCGAGCGGGGATTGTAAACGTTGGTGAATACCATACTGGGACCGCAGAACACACCTTCTTCCAGAGTGACGCCATCATAGACGGAAACATTATTCTGAATTTTACAGTGGTCACCAATGACCACCCCGTTGCCGACAAAAACATTCTGGCCGAGAGAAACATTTTTGCCGATACGGGCACCACCACAAACATGAACGAAGTGCCAGATGCGCGTACCATTGCCAATTTGGGCACCAGTATCGATGATGGCGGATTCGTGAGCCTGATAAGCCATACGTCAACACAGCCGGTCGAGAAATGGATGTGCTTCGCCAGTTGCCGGGGATTGTGGCGAAGCTTCGCGGATGGCACTGACGGTTTCAATACAGTGACGGGCATCTTCAAGGCCATAGCCGCGGCCTGCCAGGATCTCCTGATAGCTCGACGTGTGTAGCTCTGTAAAGCCACCCGAAAACTCGACCTCATCCCCATCTATGGTGATGGAGCGATAGGTCGTCTGCCTGCCCTTGACTGCTTCCGGTAGATCATCGGCGTCAATAGACAAAAGCCACGGTACTCGGGCTTTCTCATATTCCAGGTAGCCAGCTGCCTTGCTGTTGGAAGCATAGTGCAGTACGTTTTTTTGTAAATCACCGAAGATGAAGTACAGCATGTCAAAAAAATGCACGCCAATGTTGGTGGCTATGCCAAAGGCCTTGCGGGGATCGCCCTTCCAGCTTTCCTCATACCACTTGCCACGTGAAGTGATATAGGTCAATTCAACCTCATGCTTACCTTCACGCTGCTCCTTGGCGACCGTTTGCTTGAGAGCCAGAATCGCCTGATGATGGCGCAGCTGCAGGATGTTGTAAACCCGCTTACCGGCTTCCTTTTCAACCAAAGCCAATTCATCAAGCAGTTCTGGAGTAGGCACCAGCGGTTTTTCGCAGATTACATCACAACCCAACCTCAAACCGGCAGCGATATGGGCATGATGCAAATAGTTGGGAGAACAGACCGAAACGTAGTCGAGCGCCGTTTGCGGATTCCGATTAAGCTTCCAGGCATACTCCTGAAAGCGCTCAAACTCGGTGAAGAACGCACTTTCCGGCGAAATACTATCAATAATTCCCACGGAATCGTTAATATCATAAGCCACGCTTAAACGATTACCGGTTTCTTTAATGGCTTTCATGTGTCGTGGCGCAATATAACCAGCGGCACCAATCAATGCGAAATTTTCCATGGACATCTTCCCTATCAAGCCTTCACTATATGGTCAGCTGGTTCACGAAACTTACCACGGCTATCGATAATCAATTTCGCTGAGTTTTTAATCAATTCGTAATCAAATTTATCATGATCGGTGGCCAAAATAACAGCATCAAATTTTATCAGATTTTTTCCCGTAAGCTGCTCGCTGCTCAGTGAGAAGTGATGCTCACGCATTTTCGGAAAGACCGGCACATGGGGGTCACTGTATGCCACCTGAGCCCCCTTGGCTCGGACCAATTCCATAATCTCCACCGACGGAGATTCGCGCATATCATCAACATTTTTCTTATACGCAACACCTAGCACGAGCACTTTACTGCCCCTCAGGGGTTTGCCAGCGTTATTCAATCCATCCATCAGTTTGGAGACAACATATTCCGGCATAGCCCGGTTCACTTCGCCCGACAACTCAATAAAGCGAGTGTGTACGCCATACTCCCGCGCCTTCCACGTCAAGTAGAAAGGGTCAATGGGTATGCAATGCCCACCCAAACCTGGGCCGGGATAATAGGGTGTAAAGCCGAAAGGTTTGGTGGCAGCAGCATCCACCACTTCAAAAATATCTATACCCATGCGATCAGCCACAGTCTTCATTTCATTGACCAACCCGATATTCACGGCCCGATGAATGTTTTCAAGTAGTTTGGTCATTTCGGCCACTTTGGTGGAGCTGACAGGCACCACCCTGTCGATAACGTGTTGGTATAGAGCAATACCTACCTCACGACACGCAGAAGTATGGCCACCAACAATCTTGGGAATCGTGCAGGTATCGAAGTCGAGGTTACCTGGATCTTCCCGTTCAGGGGAGTAAACAAGAAAAATATCTTCGCCAACGACTAAGCCTCGGTCCTGCACACGCGGCAGGAGCTCTTCCTCCGTAGCTCCAGGATAGGTCGTACTTTCCAGCGAAATAATCTGTCCTTTCCGCAGGTACGGCTTGAGGCTGTCCGTGGTGCTTATTACAAAACTCATATCAGGCTCACGGTGCTTATTAAGCGGCGTAGGCACACAGAGGATTACCGCATCCGCCTCTTTTATGCGATTGAAATCCGCTGTGGCCTCAAATCCCAACCCTACGGCCCTCGCGACTTTCTCGGAGGGTATGTGTCCTATATAGCTTTTACCAGCGTTTAGGCTATCGACCTTATGCTGATCAATGTCTATTCCCAAAACCCGGAAGCCAATCTCGCTGTAGCTCAACATTAGTGGCAAGCCAACATAACCCAAACCCACGATACCTATAACAGCATCCTTGGTGCCGAATTTTTCTATTAAAGTATTTTTTATTACCCCTGACATAAGTTACCTTCGAGTTGTACCCACTCGTTTCAAATGCAATCTATGAATTTTCGCGAGGAGCGCCCATGAACTGAAGAAAGGCGGTACGTCTATGATTAACATGAATTTTCCACACAAATAAGAGCATTTCTTGCGTTTCGCCATATATGGCAATGTGGCACATCCCATTCATGTGAAAGCTACTCATGTATTCTAGTTCGTCTGCTCGATTGGTGCACGATAGATATCCGGCGTTCTATAATCGGCGCCCTACAATTGGCGCCAATTTCATTCAGATATAGACTGGACTGGGCGATGTGGACGTCAAGCTTCTGAATGTCTGAGCTCGATCAGGGCCAGGGCATCAAGTTTAACGGCCCATTGACTCCGCTCTATTTTGAAGCGTACAAAGCAATGGAGGAGTTTATTCCATAGCTGTACCTCAAAGGCATGTCGGCAGGTGAGATACAGCCGGCATTCGAACCGTTGCTGGGTGGCATCAGCTGTACAAAGGTACGCTGCTTACCCAGAAATACCTCAGAAACGACCCTTTAACAGGCTGTTGAAATAGGCACAGGGTTTCCCGCTTGATTCCAGAAATTC
>CAZEWY010000217.1:0-5255 GCA_964515945.1 uncultured Cellvibrionaceae bacterium | reverse complement strand
CTAGAGGACAAGGTGTTATGAAGGTAAAACAGCGTCAGCGGTATGGTTGGGAGTTCAAGCGGCGGGCAGTCCAGGACTCCATTGATTCCCCAGAGACAGTCAGAGCGGTAGCTGCTAGATTGGGCGTCAGTCATAAGACATTGGAGTCCTGGAGAGCCGTGATGACCAAGAAGCAAGTGCCGCCCGTCAGCAACAAAGGGCCCGAGAAGAGCTACAATGAGCTGGAGCGGGAAAATCGCCGTCTCAAAAAGCAGTTGGAAAAGGCTGAGTTAAAGAATGAGATCCTAAAAAAGGCGAACGAGTACTTCGACAATCTCCCCAAGTGAGATTCGCCTTCATCAAGTATTACCGTTCATCCCGGTGGACGGTGGTGTTGATGTGCGAGGTACTCGAGGTTTCCAAGGCGGGGTATTACCGTTGGCTGAAGCGAAAGCCATCGGTGCGGCACCAATACAATCAGGGCTTGCTGGCATTCTTGAGGGAAGTGGCGCAGCAACAGCGTGGAGTTCCAGGCTATCGTAAGCTCTGGAAAGAGGCGGTGGCGGCAGGCTATATCTGTAGCAAGAATCGGGTTCAGCGCCTGCTGCAAAACAGCGGCTACCGTTCTTGTACAGCGTCCAGGCCCGGTTACCGTAAACCATCGGCAGGTATGCCAGTGCTGCCAAACCTACTCAACCGGCAGTTCACGGTCACTGAAGCCAACCGTGTGTGGGTATCGGACATCACGCAAGTGCGGTGTCAGGAGGGTTGGCTTTATGTTGCAGTGGTGCTGGATCTCTACTCGCGACGTATCGTGGGCTGGGCCGCAGGGCCAATGAATACGTCAGAGCTGGTGCTACAAGCTCTGACGCGGGCTTGGCGTGTCCGTCAGCCACAAGGTCGGAACTTGCTGTTTCACTCCGATCAGGGTAGCCAGTACCGCAGCGAAGAGGTCATGGCGTGGCTGACCAGGAAGCAGGTGACCATCAGCATGTCGAGGCGGGGTAACTGTTGGGATAACGCCTGTGCTGAAAGTTTCTTTGCTCTGCTCAAGAAAGAATGGCTCCACCGCCTTGAGGAACTCCCACGGCAAGAAATGCTGGTGGAAGTCTGCTATTACATCGAAGAGTATTACAATGTGGTTCGACGCCATGGAGCTATAGGCTCTGTGGCGCCTGCGGCATATGAGATGGCCGCTTAAGTGGTGTCTACTTTATTAGGGGCAATCCACTTTTCCCTTGTCCCTTTTCCCTTTTCCCTTTTCCCTTTTCCCTTTTCCCTTTTCCCTTTTCCCTTGCAGCTTGCGGCTTGTAGCTAAAACCCTCTACCATAGCGCCCGGTTTATGCAAGACGGCGGAAACAGATGGCACAAATACAGATTATTGTGGGTTCGGTGATGGGTACGGCGCTGGAGGTTGCCGAAGCAGTGGCGGCGACTCTGGAGGGCTGCGGCCATCAGCCGCGTGTCAACAGCGAGTTTCAGGCAGGGCAACTGAGTGAAGATGCCGATGAAGTCCTGCTGATCTGTACCTCCAATACCGGCATGGGCGATCTGCCCGCCAATATCCTGCCTTTTTATGTCCATCTGCTCAATGATTTGCCGCCCATTGCCGGGCGCCGCTATGGCGTGATTACCCTCGGTGACAGTTCCTATCCCGATTTTGCGCAGGCGGGCACTACCCTCGATGAAGCCCTGGCCGATCTCGGTGCCAATCGCATTGGCGACCCCCTGGTGCTGGACGCCATAATGACGACGGATCCAGTGGAGGATGCCTGTAATTGGGCGATGCAGTGGGAGTCGCAATTGTGAATCGCGCGCCCGTGGGCCTGTTTTATGGCAGCTCTACCTGCTACACCGAAATGGCGGGCGAAAAAATTCGCGCGCAGCTCGGCGCCGACCGCGTGGACATGCACAATGTTGCCGAGTCACCACTTATTCATGCGCAATTCTACGACTGTCTGATTTTCGGCATCCCCACCTGGGACTACGGCGAACTTCAGGAAGATTGGGAAGAGATCTGGCCGGAACTGAATGATCTGGATCTCTCCGGCAAAAAAGTCGCGCTATACGGATTGGGCGATCAAGTGGGCTACCCGGAATGGTTTCTGGATGCCATGGGCTATCTACACGACCGGGTGCTGGAACAGGGAGCCACTCCCGTTGGCTACTGGCCGGCTGCCGGCTATGAGTTTGAAGCGTCCAAAGCCCTGACTGAAGACCGGAGCCACTTCGTCGGCCTGGCGCTCGATGATGAAAACGACTTTGACAAAAGCGACGAGCGTATCCGCCTCTGGTGCCGACAGCTGGTACGGGAATTCGGTTTGGAGCCATGACGCCCGACGACAAGTCGCCTCCTATACAGGAAGCCTTCAGCGCCGGCCTTACCTGGGACGCCAGTGGGCGACCTTTTTCACAGCGATTTGACGATGTCTATTTTTCCCGTGCCAGCGGCCTCGACGAGAGCCGCTATGTCTTTATTGAACAGAATCACCTGCCACAGCGTTGGGCGGATCTGCCGCCTCACGCTCATTTCGTTATTGGCGAAACCGGATTTGGCACGGGACTGAATTTTCTGGCCGCCTGGGATCTCTGGCGCCAACTGGCGCCTTCGGGAGCGCGTTTGCATTTTGTCTCCGTGGAAAAGTATCCGTTGACCCGCAACCAGTTGCAGCAAGCCCTGCAACTTTGGCCGCAACTTCAGAGCCTGGCAGCTGAATTGATTGAGGCCTATCCACCCCAGCCGGCGCGGGGCTTCCACCGTCTGATAATGGACAAGGGAAATGTAACCCTGACGTTGATATTCGATGACGCTCTCGCCGGGTTGCGGCAATTACAGCCTGTTTCGGCACCGGGACCGGCAGTTGCTGCGTCCGAGGCATCCTGGGTGGGCGAAACCACAAAAGTTGACGCCTGGTTTCTGGACGGTTTCGCGCCGTCGAAAAATCCCGACATGTGGAGCCAATCGCTGTTTCAGACACTGGCGCGACTGAGCGACATCGACACTACCTTCGCCACTTTTTCCGCGGCCGCACGCATCAAGCAGGGACTGCCGGCGGTCGGCTTTGAAGTGCACAAAGTGCCCGGTTTCGGCCGCAAGCGGGATATGCTCCGCGGCAACTTCGTCGTCGCCGCCGAGTCTATCTCCTCCGAGGCCCCCTCACCCAGAGAGCACACCTGGCATCTGATGGCCGCCAACGACAACTCCCACAAAGAGCGTCACGTCATGGTGATCGGGGGCGGCCTGGCCGGCTGCCAATCGGCGCGGGCGCTGGCACAAAGAGGTTACCATGTGACCCTGCTGGAACAGGCGCGGATCGCCAGTGGCGCTTCCGGCAATGCCCAGGGCGTGGTCTACGCCAAGGCGGATAATTCGGGGCCACTGGCGGATTTCAACCTCACTGCCCTGCAATTCGCATGTCGCTCTTACCGAAGCCAGATCGGCTATGCCACCTGTGGCGGCCTCAGCGGCGTAATCCACGTGCCGCAGTCCGAAAAGCAAACGCGCGACTATCGCGCCCTTGCCGCGCGCTTTGAAGGAGAACCCGGATTTGTACGGTGGCTGGAGCCACAACAGACGGAAGCGGAGTGCGGGCTTGTTATCGCCCCGGGCGGTTTGCTGTTCCCCCAGGCCGGCTGGCTGGACCCGCGTCAATTGTGCCGCCAGTTGCTGGACCATGAAAAGATCACTTGCGTGGAGGAAGCTCCGGTTGAGCAACTGGTCCATAGCCAGGGCCAGTGGCTGGCTCTAGGGCCAGAGGAAAACCTTCTGGCTCGTGCCCCCCAGGTCGTTATCGCCAACGCCAGCGATGCGCGGAAATTGACACAGACCCGGCATCTGCCGGTAAAACCCATACGGGGACAGGTCACGGAGGTCACCGCCACACCTGCCAGTCAGCGGCTGACGCGGGTGCTGTGCGGCAGAGGCTATATCGCGCCCGCTCGCGGTGGCGAGCACTGCCTCGGCGCCAGCTTCAATCTTCACGATTCTGGTAAACAGTCCCAAGCCGTTGATGACCGGCAGAACCTCACCAGAGTCGGCGATTTATCCCACAGCCTGGAGGATTGGGGAGAACCGCTAAAGAGTCGCGTCAGCTTTCGCTGCGCCAGCCCTGATTATCTGCCACTGGTCGGCGCCGCCCCCATTGCCGATGATTTCAAGCGGGATTTTGCCCGGCTGAGACGCAATGCCCGCACACCCATCGATGTCACGGGACACTATTATCCCGGCTTGTTTATTAACATAGGCCATGGATCCAGGGGGTTGGCTTATACTCCCCTCTGCGCCGAACTGCTGGCATCCCTGATCAATGCAGAACCCCTGCCGTTGGCACGGGATGTCGTACTGCGCCTGCACCCCGCGCGCTTTTTGATCCGCGACCTGCAACGCAATAAATGAAGAAGAACAAGGGCCCCATCCATGACACGACCGCCCATGCCAGCCCGGAGAAAAAGTAAAAGCCATCTGCCGGCAGCACTCCTGTGGAGTCTGCTGCTGTGCGGAGCCCCCTGGTGCCTGGCCGACGCGCCGCAGGAGTTGACCTATACGATTCTGCGACAGCTTCCCCACGATCCACACCTGTTTACACAGGGGCTGATCACCCAGGGACTGGTCACCCAAGGAAAGGTGCTGGTGGAATCCGGTGGCGGCTATGGCCGTTCCGTCGTACGACGCTACAATCCCGGGACCGGCACGATACTCACTCAGGCCCGATTTCCAGCCAATGTGTTCGCGGAAGGTATCGCCCAGGTCGATGACCAGCTTCTGGTACTGACATGGCGCGAAGGCATCAGCTATCGCCTGGATGCCGAATCCCTCAAGTTAATGGCCATTCACAAGTTTGAAGGCGAAGGCTGGGGTCTGACATTCGACGGTCACAAACTGATCATGAGCGACGGCAGCGATCAGCTGATCCGGCGCGACCCGGAGGATTTTTCCGTTCTGGGCAGTGTGCCGGTAACCGGCGGCGACCAGCGCTGGGAAAATCTTAATGAACTGGAATTTGCGGATGGTTACGTCTGGGCCAATATATGGCAGGACAACCGAATTATCGCGATAGATCCAGACACGGGCATGGTCAAAGCCGTTCTCGATCTGAGCGCGCTGGTTGAACTCAATAGCACCCAGCCCCGTCACAGCGTTCTCAATGGCATCGCCTATGATTCCGACCGGGATGCCTTCTGGATCACCGGCAAATTGTGGCCGCGGCTATACCTGATCAAGGTCAAGTGGCCATCGCCTGAAACGTCTGGATGAAATCTTTTCGTTCCGGTAATT
>CAZEWY010000216.1:4981-5293 GCA_964515945.1 uncultured Cellvibrionaceae bacterium | reverse complement strand
AATGTCGGAACTGCCGGGGCGAGACACCACCGGCCGATTTCGGACAACATAAGAAAAATACTCTTGGGGCGACTTTTTATGATGCAGCTAGCGATAGTCGGCAGCGACAGACCCTTTATCTGGTTGGTCGAACCTAATTACCGCATCGGCAAGGACAATACCTGCGACATCAAACTGGCGGATGAAACCCTCCAGGGTGTCCATGTGCAGCTGAATGTTGATGGGGACAAGCTGACACTGGTGCCATCCGGACAGGTCAGCGTCAACGGAACCCCGGTGAGAATTCCCTGTTCGGTTACGCACGGTGATCGA
>CAZEWY010000216.1:0-4971 GCA_964515945.1 uncultured Cellvibrionaceae bacterium | reverse complement strand
ACCCGGTTACAGATCATCGACCCCAAGGTCGCGGCACAGACCGCGCGTGCTCCCGCGGCAACAACCGAGGGTGATGATGACAGCTGGGTATTGCACGGGCTGAGTACTGCCCTCAGTGACAAACGTTACCCGATCCGGAAACCACAGATTGTGGGTCGTGGACAACACTGCGATATCTTCCTGGGGGTCGCCCACCTGTCCCGCCAGCACGCGCGTCTGTCGGTTGACGACAAGGGGCTGCTGGTGGAAGACCTTGATTCGGCCAACGGTACCTTCGTCAATGGCAAGCGCGTCATCGGCAAATGCCGGCTCAACAGCGGCGACGAGTTGCGCTTCGATACCCTGCGCTTCCGCATTCAAGCGCCGGGCGCCGCCATTGATCTGGACAAGACCATGATGCGTCCCGCAATGCCGGGCCCCGCCTCGAAAAAGCCTGTGCGGAGCCAGGCATCGGCGAGCGGGGCGCCACCACGACAGCCGCCAAGGGCGACAACTCCGGGGTCGCGCCCTCGGGGTGGCGCGGCAACAGCCGAATCCACGTCGAGAGCTTCCGGCCAGCGCTGGTGGCTGCTCGGTGGCCTAGTGCTGCTGGCGGCGTGTGGCATTGTCTGGATTCTTCAAGCCCAGCTACTGGGATAGCTGGCGGTTGAAAATACTCTTTGAAGGAAAATTCTGATATGCGTCATCTGGTTTTGTATTCGACGCTGGGTTGCCATCTGTGTGAACAGGCGCGAGCCCTGAGTGAACCGGTTCTGGCCGAGGCCGGGCTCGAACTTCGCGAAGTGGATATTGCGGATGACGATGACCTGATGGAGGCCTATGGCCTGCGTATCCCCGTTCTGCGGGACTCCACCAGTCAAGCCGAGCTGGGCTGGCCCTTTGACTCAGCCGGCCTGATTCGCTGGCTCAGTGACATAAATCCTTAGTCTCCAGTATGGGTTTGCTCCAGGCGACCGAGGACATATAAATATCTTTGAATTCCTCCTCCCCCAATCCCTGTTCACCCAAGGAATGCCAATCCATTTCTTCCCGGCTGCCCTGTTCGTGCAGCACAACCAATTGCAGAATCCGGCCGATCTTGCCGCCGTGATTTAATAACGCCGATTCAACCTGATCAGCAAGGCTGAGCTTGTCGACCACCTGATCCATGGGGAGGTCCAGAAAGGCGTCCAGGCTGGACAGGAGCCCCGCGGTAAACGCCGTTTCACCGAGCGCGCGTCCATGGAGTCTGGTGCCCAGAAGTTCACAGAAACGGGCGCGGGTCAGACTCAGGCTGCAGAGTTCGCGGGGTTTATTGGCATTGCCGGTCAATTCCAGGAAGATCGCCCAGTTGCGTACCTGCGTCAGCCCCACCATGGCGACTGCTTGGGAGAGCGATGCGATTTCCCGGCGCAGGCCGACCGAGGTCAGGTTGACCAGCCGCAGCACCTTGGTGCTCAAGCGCGGATCCGCGGAAATGGTTTGCACCACATCATCGAATGCTGCCATGGGATCCGTGAGTTTGGAGATCATCTCCAGTATGAATCGCTTGTCGTCGTTAATCTTGAAGCCCTCTATGACTGGTGGTCCCTACAGAAAGTAGCCTTGAAAATAGTCGAATTCCTGTTGTTTGCAACATTCCGGCATTGCATGGCGCTTACCGTTCCACCGGACATTCAATATCGCGTTCCTTCCGGAACTTGGGAAATGACCTGATCACTATAAGCATAGAAGATGACGTGAGAACTGGTATGGATATCAACTACCTGTAATCAGAAAGGCGTGGATCTGACAGCCGATGTTACAACAGATCCTGTGCCTCCTCGGCAGTCACCAGTGGTGTTGACTGACCCATGCGATAGCCGTAAATCACCGAAAACGATAAGACATTCTGTACGTAACCTCGAGTTTCCCGAAAAGGGATGGTCTCAATCCAGACATCGAAGGGGCGTTGATCCGCCGACCGGCTGATCCAGTTCGAGACCCTGTGGGGGCCGGCATTATACGCGGCTGCCGCCAGAATGCGATTATTGTCAAAACGCTCCAGAAGCGAATGGAAATAGCTGCTGCCGAGCAGCATGTTGTGCTCAGGGTTGTACAGGTCCACCAGGCTGTGCTCCATGCCCTTGCGGCGCGCTATCAGCTTGGCGGTGGCCGGCATCAGTTGCATGAGTCCAAGGGCTCCGGCAGTGGAATGGGCGTTCTTGGCAAAGGCACTCTCCTGGCGCGCGATGGCGTAAATGAGTGTTGGGTCCAGTTGCGTGTCCTTGGCAATGCGGGCAATTTCCTCTTTATAGGCCAGGGGGAACCGAATGGTCAGGTGATCCCACAGGTCACCGATAATCATCGCCTGAATGCCTTTGTTGTACCAGCCCCACTGTCTCGCCAGTTGCCCGGCGCTGACCAGTTGGTCACGGGTCATGGCGCGGGTTGTGAACAACCACTCGGCCCGGGCCTCCGCATAATTGCCAGTGAGCCAGAGCTCTTTCGCACGCCGCATGCCCGGCAATTCGCCGACGACCTCCAGGCTATCGGGGCGCACTTCCACGGGAACGTCCTCCAGTGAATAATCAATATCCAGAATATCCGATGCCAGGAACCCGTAAAAACTGCGGTTGCCGGCGAGATCGCGGTAAATTTCCTCGGGTTTTGGTGCGCTTGCGTCCCCTATGCCCAGTTCGCCCGCGGCTCGCGCTTGCCAGTAGCGCCAGCGATCAGACGTCTGTTCGTCTTCGGGGAGCATTTCGATTCGGCGCAGGACCGCCTGCCAGTCGAGGTCGCGCAGGGCCTCGCGCAGCAGTTCTTCGACAACGTCGGCCTGGCGCAGGGCTGTGGATTTACTCAGAAGCTGTTCGGCCTCGGCCTGATGATCCTGACGAGCCAGGTAGCGGACGAGGGTGATTTTGGTGTTGCGTCTCAGCTCTTGCGGGAACAATTGCTGGGCCTCGTAAAGCTCCCAATGTTTCAGTGCCGTTGCCGCCCGGCGTTTCGCCAGCCGGACTACGCCATGGGCGATGATCTGCTGGGTTGGCAGGCTCTGGGTGCGAAATTCCTTGTGCTGCGTAATCAGGCTGGGTTGACGGTCGACGCGCATGTACAAGTCCGCCAGCTTCCGACGCTCATCGGTGAGCATGGCCGCGAGATAACGGGCCAGACCCAGATTGCGGCGCTGCATGGCTTTGTTGAAGCGGCTCCAGACCAGTTCCTGGGTTCGGTAACCGGCGTCGTGCCATTCGGCAAACAACGGGTCACAGGCCTTGGGCTGGGACTCGCCGACATCCCATAGGCGCGCGGTTTCTGTCAGGGCGGTGGTCTCGCCATTGCGCAGGCGCGCGTGCAGCCAGTGACATTCAAGACTGGTGGTAGCGACTTCGGGTTGGTAATAGTGAATGTATGCCTGCCATTCGCCTTCGGCCGCCAGCTGCGACAACCAGGTCTGGCGCAGGCGAACGGAAAGAAAGGAACCGGAATGTTTGGCAAAGAACGCGTCGATGGCCTCATAAGGCAATTCCGATAGACGCTCGCGGAGAAGGGTGTAGTCGAGATAGGGTACCAGCGGATAGTCGCCCAGCAGTTCATAATACTGCTGGTAAGTTTTCATGTCGTTGTCGTAGAGTGCGGCTTTGGCGAGGTTGTAGTTGTAACGCTGCTCGCCAAGCGCCGATGCCAGTGCGGGTACCTGCACGGTTTCGTCGTCGCTACGGGTTTTATCCAGGCCCACAAGCTCTCCGGCGGAGCTGTCGCCCGTCGCCATTGTACTGCCCGCCATCAGGGATACAATCAGCCCCGCGATGATGCTACGGCGCCAGCTGCGCTTTTGCACTCGTGAAACTACCCCGTAAGTCATAAAACCGGATCCACTATTTCGTAATCTATTCATTGTTGTTTAAAACCCTGTAAGCTGCCACTTTTTCGTTGGTAGAATGTGAAGCTGTATGATTTTTAACCGCCTGCCAGACTCTTCGCGGATCGGGAACCGAGTCAGCCGAAACAACCGCAATTCCCTGCGAGCCAACCGTTTATGACATTCGGGCCATTTGTCTCTCGAGATAAGTTGCCATAGCCATTGATAGATACCCTTATATATGCATTTATTGAAACTCGACAAAATTGGTCTCGCCTATGGCGAACAGATTATTTTCGACAAGGTCGATCTGCAGTTGAATCGCGGTGATCGACTGTGCCTTGTCGGCCGCAATGGCACTGGCAAGTCCACCCTGATGAAGCTTGTACAGGGTCAGGTAGAACCGGAGTCCGGTTCCATGTGGCTCGATTCAGGACTCACGGTGGCCAGCCTGATGCAGGAACTGCCGCCGGCCCGGAATGAATCCGTCTTTGAATTCGTCGCCAGTGGTTTGGCGCAATTGGGCCGGGATCTCAGCCGCTATGCCGCTATCAGCCATGATCTGAGCTATAACCCTGGCAGCGGCGACACCGATGCAGCACTCGCGGAAATGGCACGTTTGCAGCAGCGCATAGAGGCGGCGGACGGCTGGCGTTTGCACAACCAGATCGAGCAGGTGCTGACCCGTTTACAGCTGGATCCCGAAGCCAGGCTCAGCGCCTTGTCCGGTGGCTGGCGTCGGCGCGTGGCCCTGGCTCAGGCGCTGGTGACCCAACCGGACATCCTGCTGCTGGATGAGCCCACCAACCATCTGGACATAGTCGCGATTGAGTGGCTGGAGAAACAGCTGCTCGAATTTTCTGGTGCCGTCATCTTCGTAACTCACGACCGACGTTTTCTCCGTCGCGTGGCTACCCGGATCGCCGAGCTCGACCGCGGCCAATTGACCGTCTGGAATGGAGACTACGATGGCTATCTGGAGTTCCGCCAGCAGCGCCTGGATGCGGAAGAGAAGCAGAATGCGTTGTTCGACAAAAAGCTGGCGCAGGAGGAAGTGTGGATCCGCCAGGGTATCAAGGCCCGACGCACCCGGAATGAAGGCCGCGTACGCGCACTGAAGAGTCTGCGCCAGGAACGTTCACAGCGGC
>CAZEWY010000215.1:0-5365 GCA_964515945.1 uncultured Cellvibrionaceae bacterium | reverse complement strand
GGGGAGTCTCCAGGGATGGATTTACGACGTTTGCCAAAGGGCTTCTCCACCCTGGTACCTCTCTCTTACGAAAAACCCCATTTTTCTTTGCGGCTATGAAAAATGGAAGCGCCAATCACCCAGGACTTGCCGTTGGCGGATCCCGGCGGTAATATGCGCGCTGCGCGGCGGGCAGCCGTGCCATCTGAAACCAGTCAGCTTCGGGCATTAGCGCAGTCTGGTAGCGCACCTCGTTCGGGACGAGGGGGTCGGAGGTTCAAATCCTCCATGCCCGACCAGTTTTATGGTTTCAGTGAATATATCGATCAAGCTCCACGAAGTTTTCATAATAATTACAGCAGTCGCACTTCATGGTCAGTTTTGTCAGAAATAGCCATTTTTTTCAAAAATGCCTGGCGATGGAAATCGCGCTCTCACCCCCGGGCTTCATAGCTTCCGGACTCTCCATTATAGGTATTTCACCGCAGGCGCATCATGCACGATAAGCGACAAGCTATTCTCAAGGCGGCACAGACGCTGCTGGCTCAGTATGGTTTTCATGGCTTTTCCATGAAGCAACTGGCTCGTGAAGCGGGCATCGCGGCCGGCACTGTTTATCTCTATTTTCAGGATAAAGAGTCGGTCATTCGAGAACTGCACCGGGAGATCATTATCCATCTTGGCCGGGAATGGTTTGCCGACACCGGGGACCTCAAAGCGCCCCGGGATCAGTTTCAGGATTACTGGCTGAAGCTGTGGGACATCTGCACAAGAAACCCCGACCGCGTCATGTGCAAAAACCAGTTTGACAACCTGCCACCCGCCAGTTTCCAAGCGCTGGCGGAGAATACCCAGGAGGGTTTTCAGCCGCTATACGCACTCCTGCGAACCGCGCGAGAGCAGAAACTGCTCAAGCCTCTGCCCGATGAAGTCTTGTTGTGCCTGGGTATGGAAACCTGTGTTGCCTTGGCCCGAAAACAGGTGATGGGGCTGATTGAGCTGGATGAAACCACCCTGAAACAGGCCGCGGCGGCCAGTTGGGATGCCATTGCAACAGACTGACCGGTTTGCACCTTTTTTGGAGCCGGGAGAGCATCAAGAGCCGCAAGGTCATCAAAGGTTGTTCTTTGATCAAAATTTGTAATATCTAGAACTCAGCGGGTGACTAAATTGGTGCGACATTTCCACATTTCCTGTGGATAACTTAGTGGATTATCTCTGATAAACAAGCGCGGACGCCCGGCCCCACTGACACTCTCTCAGATTGATTATTTTTTAATCATATTCATTTTTCCTTTTAAATACAATAGCTTGAATGATACTCCTAGACTGAAATAGAAAATCAAGGGCTATTTGGCGCTTAAATCAGGGTCATTATCTATTGACATTTTCATTGTGTATAACAAGTTAGTATCGACTAACAGGAAATGGCATCTGGTACACATTTGTAAAATCGTCGCGGGGCTGGCAAATCTGGGGCGAAACACCCCAATATTTTTGATATCTGATACTCTTTGCGCTCCAACATTCAGCTCCCAATTAGCCACCTCCTATGCTCAGCGCCGCCAACCGACAGATTCTGCACGACTTCGCGGCCCAGGGCGCACTGGTCATCACGGCTAACCGGCGTCTGCAAAGAGCTTTGCTGTCCAACGCCACGACACAGGCCTGGCAAGCCGCGCCCAGCATTTACGCGGCGGATGATTGGGTCGCGGAGCAGTGGCTGGAATTGCAGGACCAGGCTTTTCCCGGTAGCGATCGCGTCTTGTTGACCCCCTATCAGAGCCGGAAACTCTGGCAGGAAGTTGTCGAAAGCGACCCTCCAACCCATGCTCTGATCAGCCCCGCCCAGCTCGCCCGGCAGGCGGAAGCCGCCGCACAGCTCGTGGATGAATGGGATCTTGCCGTCGGGGACGCGGAGTTTGACCAGCGCGAGGAGTATCGCTGCTTTCGACGCTGGCACCAGCGCCTGGAGAAGTTGCTGGAAGAGCGCAGTCTCGGCTCCGCGGCCTATTGCCGCGCGCAGGTGCAAAGGGGGTTTGAAACCGCTGCTCTGCCCCGGGTGGCAAAAATTGTGCTCTATGGCTTTGACGACCTGTCGCCGCGATTGGGCGCGATATTCGCGGCCGCGGCCTTTCAGGTGGAGCACTGGCACCCGCAATTGGTTGAATCCAGCCGCTGCCTGCACACCGCTGCGGCAGACACCGAAGCCGAGATTCGGGCCGCCGCGCTCTGGAGTCGTCAACGCCTCGAGGCCCACCAGAGCGACGAATCCGGGTCTCGCATCAGCATCCGTATTGGCATTATCGTGCCGCAACTCAACAGCTGGCGCGGGCTGGTCGAGCGAATCTTCAGCGAAGTCTACGAAACCGCCAGCTGGTTGCCGTCGGCACCCCGCTTGACACCCCCGTTTAATTTTTCCGCCGGCGTACCCCTGGCATCGACACCACTGGTTGCCGATGCTCTATTGCTCCTGTCCCTGAATCTCAGATACCTGCTTCCCGACGATTGGCGTCGCCTGCTGCTTTCGCCCTTCTGGGGCGGCGGGCTGGACAACTGCCGGCGCAAACTTTTGTTACAGCTCAACCGCTCCAGCAAGATGCGGCTGTCGGTAGGCGAGCTTCGCCGAATGGCGGCGAAAGCTCAATCCGAGGAGGACTGGCCTCTGGGGGATGTACTGGCCTCTTTGGCGGAAATGGCCCGCCGCCATAAGCGCCAGCAATCCTACAACGCCTGGGCCGATTTTTTTGCCGAGCAGTTGCGCCTGTGCAACTGGCCCGGTGATCGAATCATCGACAGCCCTGAATATCAGCAACAGGAGCAGTTTTTCCGGCTGCTTGAGCAACTGGGTCAATGCGATGCCTGCCTGCCCGCGCCAGTGAGTCTGGACACGGCACTGCAAAGCCTGCGCGAACTGGCAGAGCAGGCCACTTTTCAGGCCCAGACCGAGGCTTCTCCGGTGCAGATTCTCGGACTTCTGGAGGGCGCCGGCCTTCAGTTTGACCATTGCTGGGTGATGGATCTGTCGGACCTGAACTGGCCGCCAGCGGCCAAGCCCAACCCCTTTATCCCCCTGCCCCTGCAAATCCGCCTGGCTCTGCCCCGCTCCAACGCCGGGCGTGAACTCGACTATGCCCGCGCCCTCACCAGCCGCCTGGCCAGTTCCGCCAGTGAAATCATTTTCAGTTGGCCGGCCAGCGACGGTGACCATAACCTGCAACCGAGCCGGCTGATCCAGCATTTCGAGCCGGTCGCCATTGAAACTCTGACGGCATCGCGAACGCCTCTGCAAATCTATACAGAGACGGTGGCGGCGAGTGCGGATTTTGAATGGCTCGACTGCGCCAAGGCCCCGCCCTGGCCGGACCTGACCCAAACCTTGCCCGGTGGCACTGGCAGCATCAAGCTCCAGGCTCTGTGTCCCTTCAATGCCTTTGCCGTCTACCGCCTGGGTGCCTGGCCACAGGAACAGGCTACAGCCGGCCTCACGGCAGCGGAGCGCGGCACCATTGTGCATGAATTGATGGCCAACCTCTGGACGGAAATTGGTGATCACAAAACTCTCTGCGAGATGGATGTTGATCGTCGGCTGCAACTGGTGCACGAGAAAGTGGAGGCGACGCTGTCACCCTGGCGGCTGCGACGTGACGACGTCCTGCATCCGCAATTTTATCGCCTGGAACAGGAACGCCTCGAGGCGCTGGCGGCGGCGTGGCTCAATTATGAATCCGAGCGCCCGCCGTTTACGGTGGTGGCCACCGAATGCCGACAGGATCTGACCATCCAGACGAACAGCGGTACCGCGCACTTATCGGGCCGTATAGATAGAATCGATCGGCTCCCGTCGGGCAAATCACTGATCATTGATTACAAAACCGGCGGCGCCTCGCTCGGCCAATGGCAGGGAGAACGCCCGGCGGACCTGCAACTGCCGCTCTACGCCCTGGCACAGACGCCAGGCGAAGCGGATGAAGCCACTGCCATCGCTTTTGCCGAAATCAATGCCCGGCGCACCGCCTTTACCGGAGTCGGCAGCCTGTCACCTGAAGACGGCGCCATCGATGGCATAGACACGCCCTCCGCACCCAACTCTTCGCAATTACCCGAAGATTGGCCGTCAACTCTGGAATACTGGCGCACCGCGGCCGCCACACTGCTCCAGGAGTTTATCGACGGCTACTGCTCGACCACCGTTTATAACAAAGCTCAGGCGCAATATTACCGGCATTTGGAACCTTTGAATCGGGTGAAGGAAAGAGGGTAATTGGTAATGAGAGATTGTTGGTAACTCATCATTTAAATAAGTTATTTATGCATGTCAGAATTTAAAAATAATCGTCCCGGGGATTTTGAGGTTCGTCAGCGGGCGCTGGATACGGGGAATTCCTTTGCGGTGGCGGCGCCGGCGGGTTCCGGCAAGACCGGGCTGCTGACATTGCGGCTGCTGAAACTGCTGTGTCTTTGCGAGCACCCGGAAAATGTTCTCTGCATCACCTTTACGCGCAAGGCGGCGGCGGAGATGCGCGAGCGGCTTTTACACGCTCTGGTTCAAGCTCGGGAGCCGCTACCCGAAGATGCCGGCGAGCACACGCGCATGACGCGGCAACTGGCGCTGCAGGTTCTGGAGCGCGATGCGGAACTCAACTGGCAATTGCAGACAATGCCGGGGCGCTTGCGCATCCAGACAATCGACAGCTTCTGCCGCTCCCTCGCCAGCCAGCTTCCCATTGCCAGTGCCTTGGGCGCGGATCTTGGAACTTTGGATAACCCCGACCAAGCCTACCGCCTGGCGGTGGGGCAGTTGCTGGATAGCTATGCTAGAGGCGCCGATGACGCTCGCCATCGGGACCTGGAAGTCCTCATCCGCCATCTCGACAATCAGCTCAACCGCCTGGAAAACCTGCTGGTCAGCCTTCTGGCCAACCGCGATCAATGGATGAGTCTGGTGTACAGGCTCAAATACGGTGAACGGGAACCTCTGGAACAGGCGTTGCGCAACTGGGGCCGCGAGCTGGTCGCCAAGGTCACGGCGGATCTGGCTCCCTTTGCCGGGGAAATCTTCGATGCCATGCGCTATGCCGCCGCCAATCTCAGGGATGAAAAGCCCGATCACCCGCTCCTGGCGGTGGAAGATCTGGCACAGTTACCGGGCGACAGCGACCAGGACATCGAAAATTTCTGGCAGCCCTTGATCACCCTGCTGCTGACCAACGACGGAGGCTGGCGCAAACGCCTGGACAAAGGGCTCGGATTTCCCGCAGGAAGCACCCGGGAGGAGAAAGCGATTGCCAAGGCGCACACGGAAACATTCAGCCGAATCCTGAACGAGCTGAAACCCCTGCCCTGCCTTCTGCATAATCTACAGGAACTGCGGCAGATTCCCGGT
>CAZEWY010000214.1:0-5380 GCA_964515945.1 uncultured Cellvibrionaceae bacterium | reverse complement strand
GTGATGGAGAAATGGCTGTACGTCATTGTGGGGCTGGTATTTATTGCCGGCATTCTCGGTACCGCGCATCATTATTACTGGGTGGGCGTGCCCGCCTACTGGTTGCCGCTTGGCGGCTTTTTCTCAGCACTGGAGCCGCTGGCGCTGGCCGTGATGGCGATCTACGCCTATGGCGCCATGCGCCGGGCTGGCCTTGGGCATCCCAATACGCTGGCTTTGCACTGGACCATCGGCAGTACCGTCTTTGCGCTATTTGGTGCCGGCTTGCTCGGTCTCGCCCATACCTGGCCCAGCGTGAACAAGTGGACTCACGGCACGCTGGTAACGGCGATGCATGCGCATTCCGCTTTTTATGGCGCTTATGCCATGATTGTGCTCGCCATGATTACTTACGCCCTGCCGAATATGGCACCCGGGCGACCAGAGCGCGGCACCAGCCTGGGCTACTGGGCATTCTGGCTGCAACTATCAGGCATGTTCGGCATGACGCTGTCCTTTGGCACAGCGGGTATCGCTCAGGTTTATCTGGAACGCATTATGGGCATGGGTTACCTGGACGCTCAGTTGAAGATCCAGGTCCATTTTCTGATGCTGATTAGCACAGCCTCGATATTCACGGTGGGTGTAGCCTGTTTCATTATCGACTTCTTCCGCTATCGACCACACTTTGACAGCACCGACGCGACGCCGTCGGGCAACACGACGCCTGAGGCGGCCTGATGCCGAAACCAGGCCTCCATCAAGCGGCTGAACCACCACCGGCTGAACACACGGCGGCGCGTGAACCCTACTACCTCGCCTCGCGTAACGAGGTGGAGATTTTCGAGCGGTGCCATCACCGTCAGTTGGCGGTGATGCTGAAAGGGCCAACTGGCTGCGGAAAAACCCGTTTTGTCGAGCATATGGCCTGGCGGCTCGAGCGTCCCTTGATCACCGTTCCCTGTCACGACGACTTGGCGGCCAGTGATCTGATCGGTCGGTTTTTGATTCGGCACGATGGCACCGTCTGGCAAGATGGCCCTCTTACCCGGGCGGTGCGGGAAGGTGCCATCTGTTACCTGGATGAAGTGGTGGAAGCCCGCCAGGACACGGTCGTTGTACTTCATGCGTTGACGGATTACCGGAGGGTACTGCCCATCGATAAAACCGGCGAAACGGTACAGGCGGCACCCGGCTTCCAGCTGGTGGTGTCTTACAACCCCGGTTACCAGAGGATGTTAAAAGATCTTAAGCCCAGCACGCGACAACGCTTTGTGGCCATGGACCTGGACTTTCCGCCGCTGGAGCAGGAGACGGCCATTGTTGAGCGGGAAAGCGGCACTGATCACGCCACCGCACATGCGTTGGTATCCCTGGCCCAACGCATTCGCGGCCTGCGCGATCACGGTCTGGCCGAGGTGCCCAGTACGCGCTTGCTAGTGGCCACGGCCAGTCTGGCGGCGGAGGGCATACCCATTCGCGACGCCTGCTATGCCGGATTGGTGTCTCCCTTGTCTGATGATGAATCTTTAGTGGGTGCCATGCAGGATCTGGTCGATGCCAGTTTTGTTTAAACCACTCGTTACCTGACAATGGCAGCCTGACTATGGCCGAACCCGAAGAATTGGTTTGGGATGCCGCGCGCCATGCGACAGTTTTTGTGCAGGGGCTATGGCAAAAGCGCCGTGCCAACCGCCAGCCATCAGTGATCGAACTCACCGATGTAACCCGCCGCCTCAATCTTTTTATTCAAGCGGTCTTTTCCCGGAGCTACCCTCTGCGGCCAGCGCAGTCTCCGGCTCACCCCACGCTTCTCGGCACCCTGTTTCATTACGACCGCACGCCGCGCCAGCGGGAGCCGGCACCATCCACTGACGGTGCCAGTATATGGCTGCCTCCCCGGATGGATCCAACCAACGCGGCCGACGCCCTGGACCTGTACCGCGTCATGGCTCTGCAACAGGCGATCCGTTTGCAGAGAGGCAGCGCCAGCGCCTTGCAAGAACTGCCGTCGAGCCCGGTGGAGCGGGATGTTTATTTGTTGCTTGAAGCCTGGGCGGCGGACTATGCGCTGTTAGAACAGCTACCGGGTATGGCTGGCGGACTTGCGCAATTACGTCGCCATGCATTGGCGAAACGACCGCCACTCGATGCTGTTCCGCCGGCGCGTCAGCCTTTGGAGGGCCTGGTCCAATGTCTTTTAGGTTCGCCGTTGGGCGCTCAGCGCACGCCCCTGCCCGTAACAGCATCGCCGCAGGAATCCGTGGAGGCGGTTCCCGATATCATCCGCGCTTTGGCCCTGCTTCCCCCCGATACCAAACCGCGACTTTTGGGGCCCAATCCATTGCTGAAGGACTGGTGGACCGGTCAGCTATTCGGCAGCGCCGCTGCCTGTGCCGACAGGGCATTGAAGGGCAAGGATGACCCGCTTGACGACGACCGCGCGGATGCGGTGCGCAGCACCCGCCTCGCACGCCGCCCTCAGGTACGGGAAGCGGCAGAGGGCGAAGATGATAACGAGCAAGAACCGGGTGCGTGGATGGTGCAGGGGGATGAATCCCACCAGCACGCGGAAGATCCCATGGGCCTGCAGCGGCCCACGGACAGGGATGACAAAACCACGGCCGACGAGTTTGGGGACCTCGTCTCTGAAATCCCTGAGGCGCGCCTGGTCTCCACTCCCGGCAAGCCCAGGGAAGTTCTGCTCTCGGATGACCCGCCGGATGGCCGGGTGCGACAGCCATCGAACAAGTCGCTTAAGGAGGCCCCGGGAATCCGCTATCCGGAATGGGATTACCGCAGCCAGTCCTATCTTGAAGCTGGCACTACAGTGCGCTTGTTAAGCGCTCAAGATGGCTCGCAACAATGGCTGACTGAAACCCTCGATCATCACAGATCGCTGCTGCACGCCATTCGCCGCCGGTTTGAAATGTTGCGCGCCCGGCGCGTTTGGCATCGCCGACAACTTGATGGCGACGAAGTGGATCTGGATGCCTACGTGAACAGTTTTGCGGATGTCCGGGCGGGCGGCGCTGCCGCTGAAGGCCTCTATCGCAGCCGCCAAAACACGGACCGCGACCTGGCCATTACGCTACTTATCGACATCAGTGGCTCCACGGATAGCTGGGTGTCCAGTAACCGGCGGATCATTGATATTGAACGCGAAGCGCTCCTGTTAGTGTGCATTGCACTGCAAGGCCTGGGCGAACCCTTTTCGATACAGGCTTTTTCCGGTGAAGGCCCCCAGGCGGTGATTGTGCGGCAGGTAAAACACTTCAACGAACCCTACAGCGAAGCGGTGGGTCTGCGTATCAGCGGTCTGGAACCAGAAGATTACACCCGTGCCGGCGCGGCTATTCGACATGCGACGGCTGACCTGATGCAGCAGCCAGCCGCCCATCGCTTGCTCCTTTTATTATCCGATGGCAAACCGAACGATAAAGATGACTACGAGGGCCGCTATGGCATTGAAGATATGCGCCAGGCAGTACGCGAGGCCACACTTCAGCACATCTCGCCTTTCTGTCTCACCATAGACCGGCAGGCTTCCAGCTATTTGCCCCGCATATTCGGAACGCATCATTACGCGCTTTTGCCGCAACCGGACCGGCTGCCGCTGGTTTTGCTTGATTGGATGAAGCGCCTGGTGATGAGCTAAACGCTTAGCACGTTTGGGGATTATGTGGGACTGATCGATTGGACCGGTCGCGTCATGCGGGATGAACTACGAGAATGCTTCTAGGAACACTCTCTTCAGACTCACTTCATATTTGATAAGGCTTCAGGTTGACTGCCTTGCTATTGGGATATACCATTATATACCTAAATATGGTATTGGAGGTGCCGCTATGCCTAAAAACACGAGTATGACCCTCGGTAATCACTTTGATGGCTTTATAGCACAACAAATAGCAGAAGGCCGCTATGCCTCTGCCAGCGAGGTCGTGCGCGCGGGGCTTAGAATGCTGGAGGATAATGAGCAAAAGCTCCTGACGCTTCGCCGCCTGCTTGATGATGGTGAGAAAAGTGGTACAGCCGACTACAGCTACGAAAGTCTTATGCAAGAGCTGGATGATGAGCTGGGCTAATGGGAACATTCCAACTCACCAACCTAGCCAGATATGACTTGAAAGCCATTGCGGCCTATACCCAGCGCAAATGGGGCGAAGCTCAAAGACGTATTTACCTTCGGCAGTTTGATGATGCTTTCCATTTACTTGCCGAAACCCCTGATATTGGCACTACCTGCGACTACATAAAACTCGGATATAGAAAATTTCCGGTTACGAGCCACATTGTCTTTTACCGACAACTTTCAAACATCCAAATTGAAATTGTTCGAGTCCTTCATAAAAGAGCGGATGCCAAACCAAGCCTCGCAAAGCCATAACGCCCGCGATAAGCGGCGGAGTGAAGCGACCTCCAGCCAGTGCCTGGCGATTGTGATTGGCTTTGTCAGGCATTGGGCTACCTGTAGATTTTCTCTACGTTTCAAAACAAATGCCAATTCGGTGAGTTGTTTTTAGAATGGAATTGATTCTTCATCGTCGTACATCGCCATTTCACTCATTAAATTGAGAAAAACTCCAAGTGATTCGCTTAGGTTTTTCACGATTTCACTGTACATCAGTTTTTCTTCTGGTGTTTTGGCTTTACTCATGTTTCTTAGTGCAACGGACATTTCCTGCGAAATGCCGCTCATTAATTTATCTGGTTCCATTATGGGGCTACCTCTTTCTATGTTTAGAACTATTCCAAAATTTTTTCTTCGTACACGCTGAGAGCCGTGCCCAGAGATGATACAGGTACCATCATGATGGGTTGTTATCTCCATTACGGCGCACAAGACGGACCAGGTATGGTTCCCCGGATGTGCTTCCGCTTCCCATCCGCATCGATGACCACAAGCACATAAGCTCGTTCTGTAGCCCCATCAGGAGAGTAGAACCACATGCCTTGCTTACCACCCGTGGCATCGAGCGGCCAAGAGATGCTGCTGCTGCTCGTTATGCTGGGCGCCGGGTTCTTACGGACGGGATCGGGGGCAACCATAAAAATATCCGCAATTCTGCTGCCCGAGGCTTGCTCTTCTACACCGTTGACTGGGGAGTATTCGTTTTCCGGACAGGACAGATCAACCGCAAAGGCGGTCGCCATTGCGGTGTTCACAGCATAAAAATAAAGGTGAGTGTCGCTGCCATCGTCCGGGTCCTTACTCCCCTCGTAAGTTGTAACATAACCGTTGACGGGGTCCTTCCAACCTTAATCAGATGAACCTTAATCAGACACCCATCCTAGCAGTTGATCAACTGCCCTTATAACTGTATATTCAAACAGTATCAACAACAAAGGAGATGACATTGATGCCAAAGCCAAGGAAGCAGCTCATTTCACTGGATGC
>CAZEWY010000213.1:0-5408 GCA_964515945.1 uncultured Cellvibrionaceae bacterium | reverse complement strand
TCAGGGACACCGATGAGGGTGTTTTCAAACGCGCCGGTATCGGCCGGGATAGCGATTTTCATATCAACAACTTTGTGCGCGGTGACCGCATTCTCTGGGTTAGTGAACAGGATGACAGCCTCAAGGCCTATTTCGACTGGATGGAAGATTTGCGCCTGTACCTGAACAGGGAACTGCTGCTGGGCCTGTTCGATTACGAATGCCACTACGCCTTTTACCCGGAAAATGCCTTTTATAAAAAGCATGTGGATGCCTTTCGGGGGCGCTCCAACCGCCGTCTGTCCACGGTCCTCTATCTCAATCCAGCCTGGCAGCCGGACCATGGCGGCGAGTTGGTGCTTTACAGTGAGGACGGGAGCGAACTGCTTGAAACCATTGCGCCCTCATTTGGGCGAATGGTGTTTTTCCTGAGCGAGGTTTTCCCCCACGAGGTCCTGCCCACCAAAAAAGCCCGCTACAGTCTGACTGGCTGGTTTCGAGTCAATGGCACTGACAGTTCGAACCTGGGAATGGCGCGGTGACGCGCAGTCTATTTCACCGAATCGATCGCGTAGCTCACGAGGACATCCATCAGCGCTTCGCAGGAGGCAATGGAAGCCGTTTCTTCGGTGGTGTGGTAGCCGGTCGTGGGCACTTGTAAAGTTGCACCCTGAATTCTGCCATTGGAGGCGCTGACCACACGCCCCAATTCCGTGACACCCAGCGAATAGAGCGACTTGCCCTCCGCCTGACGCTGTTGGTTCTTGCGGGCAATATAATCGTCCTTGTAGCCGTAGCTGATGCCCAGTTGCACACAGAGGTCCTGCAATTTCTGTACAGTGGCGGGCTCGAATTCGCCGTTGGCATCCCGCCGGCGCAGAACCAGCAATTGCTCGTCGGATTCCTCCGTGGTGGCGTAGGGGCTGGTATCCAGCACTATGAGTTCGTTGGTGGTCTTGTCAAAACGTTGGAACCATTCCAGCAGGAATCGCCAGCTACGGCCGGCCTCCTCCTGAGCGGAAAAAAATGCGGTGCCCTGATAGCCGGCGCGAAACAGGCTGACCAGCACGGCGGCGGAAAGGGCATTGTCCAGTTGCGCACTGACGCGCCCGTTTTCGATATGCACCTGATCCTGGAAAGCCACGGGTGTGCCGGCGACCACGTGCTCCAGACCCTGCACTTCAAACACCATATTGCCCCGGCGTGGGCACAGATAAGCGTGTTCTATCCGGCCCTTGCCGCGATAGACGCCGGACCAGGGTTCATAGGCGGTTACCGTGGCGCCCCGGAAGCGTTCGGAAATAGTGGTGAAGGTCTGTTCGGAAACCGAGTTGCCAATCAAATCGCCGCGATTACCGGCAACGAAGGCGGCATACTGGAATTCATTGGGCCCGGTGCAGATAAGCCCGTGGCGATCGATATGCGCCGACATGTAGCGGTTGTCGGGCTGGTTGCCCTGAGCCACCAGCAAGCCCTCGTACCAGGTAACGGTAACGCCCAATTCCTCCAACTCGCGTTGCAGTATGCGGAAGAAGGAGTGCTCGGCGCTGACGACACTGGGCTGGCGAATCAGCAGCTTGAGCGTGTCCAGCATATCCGCGAATCTTTGGGACTGGGTGACGAACATCGAAGCGAAGTCCTCGTGACTGTGGCGCAGGGGCCAAAACAGCGAGGATTATACGCGGAGGATGGCCTGTCAACGGTTTTTGGCGAAGCACGGATTCGAACAATATTTGCACTATCGTCCAATAGGCTGTCTCTGTATAATGCGCGCCCCATTACGGCTTTCTGCTGGTCCCACCGAATTTAGAGGTTCCCCTGTGATAGATAATCTGCGCAATATTGCCATTATTGCCCACGTAGACCATGGCAAAACAACTCTCGTCGACAAACTGCTGCGCCAGTCCGGGACTCTGGATCGCAAGGACGAGGGCTCCGAGCGCATCATGGATTCCAACGACCAGGAGAAAGAGCGCGGTATTACCATCCTCGCCAAGAACACTGCCATCAACTGGAACGGCTACGATATCAACATTGTGGACACCCCGGGACACGCGGATTTCGGTGGCGAAGTCGAGCGTGTTCTGTCCATGGTCGACAGTGTACTTCTGCTGGTGGACGCGGTTGACGGGCCCATGCCGCAGACCCGTTTCGTGACCAGTAAAGCCTTTGAGCAGGGCCTCAACCCCATTTTGGTGGTTAACAAGGTCGACCGTCCGGGTGCCCGTCCTGACTGGGTGGTGGATCAGGTATTCGATCTCTTTGACCGCCTGGGTGCCACCGACGAACAATTGGATTTTCCCATTATCTATGCCTCGGCCCTGAATGGTATTGCGGGTCCTGAACCCGACAAGCTGGCCGACGACATGACGCCCCTGTTCCAGATGATCGTGGATCAGGTCAAGCCGCCGGCGGTTGACCGGGACGGCCCCTTTCAAATGCAGATTTCGGCCCTGGATTACAACAGCTACGTTGGCGTTGTCGGTGTCGGCCGTATCAGTCGCGGTAGCCTGAGTCCCAACCAGCAGGTGCTCGTCATAGATCGCGAGGGCAACAAGCGCAAGGGCAAGGTGCTGCAGGTTATGGGTTATCACGGTCTGGAGCGGGTGAATACCGACAAGGCCGAAGCCGGCGATATCGTCTGTATCACGGGCGTGGACAAGCTGAGCATCTCCGATACCCTGTGCGACCCGGATCATCCAGAAGCCCTGCCGCCACTTACGGTGGACGAGCCGACAGTGAGCATGACTTTCCAGGTCAATGATTCCCCTTTTGCCGGTCAGGACGGCAAATATGTCACCTCGCGCAATATTCGCGAACGCCTGGATCAGGAACTGATTCACAACGTTGCCCTGCGCGTGCGTCAGGGCGAAAGCCCGGACAAGTTTGTGGTCTCCGGCCGCGGCGAACTGCATCTGTCGGTACTCATCGAGACCATGCGCCGGGAAGGCTTTGAGCTGGGCGTATCCCGCCCTGAAGTGATTCAGCGCGAGGTCGATGGCGAGATCCACGAGCCCTACGAGCAGGTGGTGATCGACGTTGAAGACCAGCACCAGGGCGCCGTGATGGAAGAGCTTGGCCTGCGCAAGGCGGAAATGACCAATATGGAGCCGGACGGCAAGGGCCGCGTCAAGCTCGAATTCATGGTGCCGTCGCGGGGCCTGATCGGCTTCCGCGGCCTGTTCATGACCCTGACATCCGGCTCCGGCATCATGACCAGCATCTTCGACCATTACGGCCCCGTAAAGGCCGGCGAAATGGCCGGTCGCCAGAACGGCGTGCTGGTGAGTATGGTCAAGGGCAAGACACTGTCTTACGGCCTTTATAACCTGCAGGATCGCGGCCGCCTGTTTCTCGGTCACGGTGAAGAGATCTACGAAGGACAGATCGTCGGCATCCACTCCCGCGCCAACGATCTGGTGGTAAACCCCACCAAAGGCAAGCAGCTCACCAACGTGCGCGCGTCCGGCACCGATGAAGCGCTGACACTGGTGCCGCCGATTCGTCACACCCTCGAGCAGGCGTTGGAGTTTATTGAAGACGACGAGCTGGTGGAAGTGACGCCGAGCGCGCTGCGTCTGCGCAAGAAATTCCTGACCGAGAACGAGCGCAAGCGGAATAAGAAATAGCTTAAAGCCGCAAGCACCCTGTCGGGTTACGGCTTTCGCCTAACCCGATCTACCGGTCATACTTTTCTTGCAGCTTCTCCCTTACCGCCCCAACTTCCGGTTCTCCGCATTGTCCAAATAAAAACCCATTTCTGCGGGGACTCCCCATGAAAGCCACTGAATTCCTCAAGCGGCACGAAAAGGATAAGCCGGCGGACGAAAGGGATCATTCGCTGCAAGGTCAGGCGAAGGAGCACGCCAAACATCCCACCGACATCCACGCCGGTACTGCCTTTGACTGGGAGGATATGGAGCGCTATCAACAGGAGCTCGACCGGCTGGATCGAGAGGGGCCTGGGGCTCCGAAGGATACCGATAAAAAATAAGTACTCCCGGAACTGTGGCCGTCAATGGGGCATGGTTCAAATAGGGCATTGTTCAATAGGGCATGGTTCAATGGGGCACGGTTGCGCGAAAATACTCGTGGTTTTCCGCTGCTTCTAGAAACCTCTCCAGGTTGGGATAGCGCTTCAGGTCTATACGCATGCGGAACAATGCCCATCCCAGATAACAGGCCAAACGCAACTGCGCATCATTGTAGGGTCCTTGCGTGGGCAGCGGCTGCCGGTTCAGTTCCTCCAGTGTTGAGATCACGCGCTGACTCTGGCGCATGAGGTAGGCGCTTTTCTCCGGTGTAACGCCGTCCTTTTCCAGCATAAACACATTTACCGTGGTATCCAGTGCAGTATTCACCATGCAGAAAAGGTCGTACTCAAGAATGTCTTCACAAAATGCCTGTCCCGCTTTATGACGCAGATATTTCAGGATTGAGGAGGAATCGGTCAGTGTCACAGATCCATCGCGCAGGAAAGGCATGCGCTTGGTGGGAGACTGGGCAGCACTGACGCTGTGGTCAATTTTGACAACGGTGCAGTCGATGCCGGTTTCCAGCAACAGGATGCGGCAATGGCGAACGTAAGGTGAGGTGTAGCTGCCGAAGAGTTCCATTAGATGAGATTCCTCAAAGTAAACCTGCGCGATCACAGGAGAAGTTGGACTATTAAATTGAATTTACAGTTAAACGAAAAGCAATTGAATTATCAACAATTGAACTACAGGCAAAGCGCCCCAAAACATACCCTGGTGGCGGCACAGGCTAACACCGCCCCTCCCAACTTGGAAGCCGTCGCGGCAGCCTTCATCGACAAGGAGTTTTACAATGACACTGATTCGATTACTTGCTCTGACGACACTTGTGTCGCTGCTCGCCGGCTGCGGCATCAATAAAATTCCGACACTGGATGAACAGGTGAAAGCCGCCTGGTCACAGGTGGAAAACCAGTACCAGCGTCGGGCGGACCTGGTTCCCAATCTCGTGCAAACAGTGAAGGGTTACGCGGCACACGAACGCGAAACTCTGACGGCGGTCACCGAAGCCAGAGCCAAGGTGGGGTCAATTCAGGTCACGGAAGACATGCTCAGTGACCCCGCCGCCATTCAGAAATTTGAAGCGGCCCAAAAAGGTCTGACCAGTGCGTTGCAGCGCTTGATGGTTGTGGTGGAGCGCTACCCCGACCTCAAGGCGAACCAGAACTTCCTCGAGCTGCAGCGAGAGCTTTCGGACACCGAGGAGAAGATCTCCTACGCGCGCCAGTTCTACAACCGCAACGTCCTCAACTACAACACGAAACTGCAGACCTTCCCGACCGTCCTGATTGGCGGCATGTTCGGCTTCCAGCCGGAAGAGTTCTTCGAGGCGGAGGAAGAGGCGCGGGATGCGGCAATCGCGGCGGCGCCATGCGTGGTGGCCGAGGCCAATTC
>CAZEWY010000212.1:0-5420 GCA_964515945.1 uncultured Cellvibrionaceae bacterium | reverse complement strand
AGCTACGGCAGTCAGCAGGTGGAAGGGGGCAATCCTGCCTTTTCCGAAACCCTGTTTAATCTGGGTGCTACCTACCAGATCACCGAAGCCCTGCGCATCTACGCCAATAGCTCCGAGAGTTTCTCCATGCCGGATGTAGGCCGGGTACTGCGAGGCATCGACCAGCCCAATCAAAGCGTCGAAACCTTTCTCGACCTGAAGCCCATCTCAACCGATAATTCGGAGATTGGCGTGGAATTGAGTTTCGATCAGGTGCGCGGGCAAATCACCTACTACGATTCGGTATCGGATTTTGGTCAACGCCTTCAAGCCAATGCCGACGGCATTTATAGCGTCGAGCGCGAAAAAACTGAAATCAACGGCATCGAGTTGCGTGCCGATTGGCTCTTCTCCAATGCCGACACCTTTGGTTTGCGCTATGCCCTCAATGAAGGTGAATATGATTCCGATGCCGATGGCAGTGTCGATACGGATTTGTCAGGTACCAACATGGCCCCCAATCGTCTCAATCTGAGCTGGGATCGCGAGTGGACAGGAGCTTTGAGTAGCCGCGTGCAGCTCAATTATCTGTTTGAGCGCACCTTCAAGGACAGCACCGGCGCCAGCTATGAAGATTTCGATGGCTACGCCACGGCGGATGCATATGTCAATTGGGAAACCACCGCTGGCAACTTTGCCCTGAGTGTGCAGAATCTGGGCAATACCGATTACTTCACCTATTACTCCCAAGCGGGCGGCGGTCGGCCGAACCGGAACTTCAAAGGTCTCGGCAGAAGTTTCCGATTATCCTATGACATCCAGTTCTGATATCGCTTTCGGAGCGTATCATAGGGGGCGGCGGGCACCGAAGCACCACATTGTAGTCCCGAAGCTGCGCGCCTGGCATCACAGCCTCGGCGCGGCGTTGGGGATATTGGTGCTGATCACGGCTCTGACTGGATCCATACTGGTGTACAAGGATGCCATAGTGCGCCACACCATAGCCGCTGGCGTACCGGAGGTTGTGAATTACCAACCGCCGACGATGGCGAGGGAACTCGACGGCATAGTCGCGCGCTACCCCACGGAGACAATTGCCTACCTCAAACCGCCCGCGCCTGAGCGGCCTTACTGGACGTTGGTGGAAGAGGGCGGTGGCCTGCGATTGGTGGCTGTAGACAGCCTTACCGAATTGACAGCCTTTCCCTGGCTGCTGGATGCACTGGCGGTGATCCGTCAGTTGCACGTGGACCTGATGCTGCACCTGAAGGGTGAAGTCATCATGCTCCTTCTCGGGCTGGTCATGCTCTTTTTCACCCTCACCGGGCTTATCATGTGGTGGCCTTCGCGGCGCCATTTCAAACCATCTCACCTGATTCCTCGGCGTCTAACCCGGCAGCAACTGCTGATCAGTCACCGCCAGCTCGGTGTGCTGCTCGCGCCCATGCTGTTTTTGGCGGCACTGACTGGCAGTGTCATGATGATCAACGGCTTTGTCTATATGGCGACTGCTCCGAACCCGTCGACCGGTGCAGCGGAGGATATTACGCAGGACCTCCGCTCACAGGCGCGGCTTCCCGCCAGCGAGTTATTATTGGCCGCCACTCATGCCTTGCCGGAAGGCACCATTACTTTGATTCATCTGGCTGACGCCACAAGCGCATCCGCCGTCTTTCGCATGCGCCTGCCCGGCGAATGGCATCCGAATGGTCGTACCAAGGTGCGGGTCGCTGCCAGCAGCGGCGAAGTCGCCGATTTTGTCCGCGCCGACCAAGCCAGCCCCGGACGGCGGCTGCTGAACCAGATGTACCCACTGCATTCCGCCTATGGCCTCAGCGGTTTTTTTCGGCTGCTGGTATTCATTGGCGGCGGTGTGACCGTCTGGCTGAGTTTTTCGGGGATGACGGGTTGGCTGAAAAAACGGCGCAAAGCTCGGCGTCATTCATAGTAGAGGCAACGGCAGGCAAGTTGGCTGGCATTCAGGTAAGATTGCCCTGTCCGGCAGATCCGTTCTGCCAGCAGAATCATCCGGCTAATCCTGGGGCCTGTTAACACTAATTCGGTTGTCGCTGTTGTGACTAAAAAGCCGCCAATCTAGGCGCGAGGAGCGTGGTTTGGTCACTCCACATGAGCGACGAGCAACGACGAGTGGCGGCTTTTTAGCCACAACCCGAAGGGCTGGGGCCATTTTTACGCCCAGCGGTGTTATGTAGGCCCACTACATTACTCTCCTTCTTGCCCGGGCGGCGTTCCGCTTGCTGGACGAAAAAATGACCTCCAGCAGCGATAACCGAATTAGTGTTAACAGGCCCTAGAACAATAAAGCCGGTATAATGCGCGCTTTTGCCCGGGAGACGGCAGCTTGACCCAGCCCCCCTTATTGGAAATCCGCAATCTCAGGTGCGAACGGGACGACCGTCAGTTGTTCTCGGGGCTGAACCTGCAGGTTGACGCCGGTGATCTGGTGCAGGTTGTTGGGCCTAACGGTGCCGGCAAGACAAGCTTGCTGCGGGTGATCACCGGCATATCCGCTGATTATGAGGGTGACATTCTCTGGCGGGGGCAACAAATCAAGCGCCAGCGTCACGAGTTTCTCTCGGAGCTTCTCTATCTCGGTCACCATACCGGCATAAAAAAATCCCTGACCCCTGCTGAAAATCTGGCCTTCTACAGCCAACTGGGCAGTGGTTTCAGGGAGCCGGTGGATAGGCTTTTGAACGCCGTGGGCCTGGCCGGTTATGAGCAGGTGCCTTGTTATCAGTTATCGGCGGGGCAGCAGCGGCGGGTTGCCCTGGCGCGCCTTTATGGGTCCCGGGCGCGGCTCTGGATTCTCGACGAACCTTTCACCGCCGTGGACAAGGCCGGCGTCGCCGCACTGGAACAGCGTCTGGCCGCACATCTGGAAGCCGGCGGCTGCATCATTCTGACCACACATCAGACATTGAATATGCCCCAGGTGCGGGAACTGGATCTGCACGACTATACCGGAGAGGTCGTATGGGCCGGGGAGCTTGCATGACCAGCCTGACTCCTGCCAATGGTGATACAGGAACAAGCTTCGCAACAGGGGAGGCCGGCAGTGGTTTGTTGGCCATTTTCTGGGCGAGTTTTCGTCGAGAGCTATTGATCGGTTTGCGCCATCGTGGCGAACTGGCCAACCCGCTGGTGTTTTTTCTGATCGTCATTACCTTTGTGCCTCTGGGCATCAGCCCCCAGGGCAGCGTGCTGGCGCAGCTGGCGCCGGGGCTGCTGTGGGTGATAGCCCTGCTGGCGAGTCTGCTGTCGCTGGATGGGCTCTTTCGCGGCGATTTCGAAGATGGCACACTCGAACAGTTGATTGTCAGTCCTCAGCCGCTGGCCTGGATCGCCCTGGCCAAGGTACTGGCCCACTGGGTGATGACCGGGCTGCCGCTGTCGCTCACCGCGCCGCTGCTTGGGGTGATGCTGTCGCTGCCCGCCGAGGGCTACGGCCCGCTGTTTCTGTCATTGTTCCTGGGTACCGGCAGCCTCAGCCTGATCGGCGCCATAGGCGCGGCTTTAACGGTAGCCTTGCGCAAAGGCGGGCTGCTACTATCGCTTATTGTCATGCCGCTCTACGTTCCCGTGCTGATATTCGGTTCCGGTGCCGTGCGCAATGCCGTGGAAGGCAGTGCCTACGGTGGCCTTCTGGCCATTCTCGGGGCATTGTTCTGCATGTCGGTAGTGCTGGCGCCAATGGCAGCGGCTGGTGCCTTGCGCATCAGTATCAATAATTGATGAAATAATTGGTAAAGAGAACGGGGGAGACACACAAGGTGGCATGGCAATGGTTTCACCGCTTGGGTTCACCGCGCTGGTTTTATGAGAAGACCACGCCCTGGATGCCCTGGCTGGCAACGGTGGCAGTGGCTCTGCTGGTGATCGGTAGCGTCTGGGGGCTGGCTTTTGCACCTGAAGAAGCCCGTCAGGGCAACAGTTACCGTATAATCTATCTGCATTTGCCGGTGGCATTTCTGTCCATGGCTGGCTATTTTATTATGGCCATTGCCGGCGGCATCGGGCTGATCTGGCGCATGAAACTGGCCTTTGTCGTGATGAAGGCCGCAGCACCCATCGGGGCCGTGTTTACGCTGGTGACTCTGGCGACGGGTTCCATCTGGGGTAAACCCACCTGGGGAACCTGGTGGGAGTGGGATGCGCGCAACACCTTTATGCTGGTACTGCTGTTTCTCTATCTCGGCATCGTGGCGTTGCAGAACGCTTTTCGTCAGCAGGACGGGGCGGACAAGGCCTGCGCGATACTGGCATTGGCGGGCACGGTTAACATTCCCATCATCTATAAATCGGTAGACTGGTGGTATTCACTGCATCAGGGCGCAACCATCAAGATTGTCGGAGAATCCAGCATAGATGCGAGCATGGCCTGGCCGCTGGCTCTGATGATCCTGGCCTTTTACGTATTTTATGCGTGGGTACTCTTGCTGCACACGCGCACCGAGCTGCTTCAGCGCGAGATGAAAACCCAGTGGGTAAGAGCGCTGGCGACGGGGAGCGGGCACTGATGACACACTTCCAGTTCGATTCACTGCGGCAACTGTTCTGGATGGACGGGCACGGCCCCTATGTCTGGGGATGCTATGCCATAGCCCTGGGCGCCATTCTGTTTCTGGTGCTCAGCCCCCTTTTGAAGCGCAGGCGTTTCCTTAGACAGTTGCGCATGGTGGTGCGGAGAGAGCAACAGTTGACCGCCAACTCCGTAGCCTCGGGCTCCGGGGACACCGCCGACGTGAATTCCGAACGACAACAGTTGAGGTAATAGAGTTGATGCATCCGGTTCGCAAACAGCGTTTATTTCTCGTATTAGCCATAGTGCTTGTCAGCGGTCTGGCCATTGGCCTGCTGACCTATGCGCTGCGCGGCAATATGAACCTTTTCTATCCGCCGTCCAAAATTGTCGCCGGGGAGGCTCCGGTCGGCAAAACCATTCGTGCCGGTGGATGCGTGGTGCCGGGCACTATCGACAAGGCCAGCGACAGCCTCAAGGTCAGCTTTGATATCACCGACGGCGCGGCCGTGTTGCCAGTGACCTATGAAGGCATTCTGCCGGACCTGTTCGGCGAAGGCGAAGCGGCTGTGCTCACCGGAAGCCTGGAGAGCAGTGGCAGCTTCACCGCCACTGAAGTTCTGGCCAAACACGATGAGACCTATATGCCGCCGGAAGTATCGGACAGCATGCAAACGCAGGCCTCCGAGACTGTTTCCGGGGAAGATCACACGGCCAGTTGCGAGGACATGTTCCGGAGCCGTTTATGATCCCGGAGTATGGCCATTTTGCACTGATCGTCGCGCTGCTGCTGTCCATGCTGCTGGCGGTGGTGCCGCTCGCCGGCACTCTGTCCCACCGCACCCTCTGGATGAACAGCGCTCGCCCATTGGCCGTGGGCATTTTTGTCTTTATGCTG
>CAZEWY010000211.1:0-5498 GCA_964515945.1 uncultured Cellvibrionaceae bacterium | reverse complement strand
CATTGACATCGGGAGATATCGAACCGGTGCGGCTGGTAGGCCCGAGGGTACCGGCAACAAAGCGGGGCTTGTCCGGCGTCTCGGCAGTGATTTCGTCGGCGGCTTCCCGGGCCAGGCGGGCGGACTCGCGGTTGAGCTCGAACACCAGGTCCTCAAGCTTATAATCTGCCTGGGAAACCCGGGTGCTGTTGAAGGTATTGGTTTCCACAATGTCGGCACCAGCGCGGAAGTAGTCCAGGTGCATCTGCTTGATCAGCGCCGGTTGCGTCAGGGAGAGCAGGTCATTATTGCCCGCCAGATCCTGGCTGACATCCGCAAAGCGCTCGCCGCGATAGTCCTTTTCCTGCAATTTGTGGCTTTGGATCAGCGTGCCCATGCCGCCATCCAGAATCAGAATGCGGTTTTTGATGGCATCATAGAGGGCATTTTTGCGGGCGAGCGAGCCTTGTGCTTGTACAGACATGTAGTAAACCTATATCAAAAAATTTTGATGTAAGCCCGAATTGTACCAGAATCGCGGGTTTGAATTGGCACTGATTTGGAGTAGAATACTTGAGTAAATTCCTCAGGTTTAATGTAGATCCTTTATTGTGAGTTCCTATTGTGACTTCTATAGTTAATGTCGATATCACCGAGTCCGCCCAGGCTTATCTGAAAGAACTGCTGGACAAGCAGGATTGCGAGGGCATCGCGATTCGCATGTTCGTAGCCAATCCCGGCACCCCCAAGGCGGAAACCTGCATTGCCTATGCGCGTCCGGGTGAAGAGAAACCGGGCGACATACTGGTGCAGTTCAATGGCTTTCAAGCCTATTTCGAGGAGCGCAGCGTCCCGTTTCTCGATGAGGCCAAGGTCGACTATGCGTCGGATCGCATGGGCGGGCAGCTGACTATTCGCGCGCCCAATTCGAAGATGCCAAAAATCAGCGATGACAGCCCGCTGGAAGACAAGATCAGCTATGTGCTCTATAACGAGATCAATCCGGGACTGGCGTCCCACGGCGGCAATGTCAGTCTGGTTGAGGTAACCAGCGACAACTACGCAGTTCTTCAGTTTGGCGGCGGCTGTCAGGGATGCAGCGCCGTGGATGTGACCCTGAAGCAGGGTGTGGAGACAACTTTAAAGGAGCGCCTGCCCGAACTGGCCGGCGTGCGGGATATGACCGACCACTCGGACACATCCCAGGCTTATTACACTTAGCGGCCACGGTAGTTTGTCCCTGAGGATCCGCTTGTTATCAGGAGAGGCCTTTCGAAAACGCATAAATACGTCCCTGTAGCTTCCGCACGGCATCCCTGCCGTGAGGGTTTCGAAAGGCCTCTCCTGATAACAAGCTCGCTGGGCAGCTTCGCCATCACATCCCGGGCCTGTTTAACTCCTGTACCAAACCCTCAAAAGTTGAACAGCCACTGCAGGGAGTTTGCCGTTAGGAGGGATTTTCAAAACCCTCACGAGAGGGACCTCGTGGGGGAGCCTACAGGGACGATTCATGCGGCACTTCCGTGTGCCGCACCCTGCGGGCAGCCGTTGGCTGTGCAAATCGACTTTCCTGCCGATTTGTTACGGCGTTTTTGAAAATCCCTCCTAACGGCAAACGTGTCGAAGCCGCAAACTAAATTTATAAAAAAAAGGCTGAAATTTCAGCCCTTTTTTATGTATGGCTATAGCTTATTTCCGACCCGGCAGCACATTGCGCAGCTTTTCCGCCACGGCTGTCAGCGTCTTCTCGGTGGTGTCCCAGTCGATGCAGGCATCGGTGACGGATACGCCGTATTGCAGTTTGCTCAGATCCGGGTTGATCTTCTGGTTGCCGGCGCCGATATTGCTCTCGACCATCACGCCGATAATGGACTGGTTGCCTTCCATGATCTGATTGGCGACGTTGTCGAGCACCAGGGGTTGTAGCTCGTGGTTCTTGTCGGAATTGGCGTGGCTGCAATCCACCATGATGTTGTTGGACACCTTGGCATTGCGCAGCTCCTTCTCACACAGGGACACGCTGACGGAATCGTAGTTGGGCTTGCCGTTGCCGCCGCGCAGAACCACGTGACCGTAAGGGTTACCCTTGGTGGTGATTATGGACACCTGGCCTTCCTTGTTGATGCCCAGGAAGCGGTGGGGGTTGGAGATTGACTGCAGCGAGTTGATCGCCGCGGTGAGGCTGCCGTCGGTGCCATTCTTGAAGCCCACCGCGGAAGACAGGCCGCTGGCCATTTCCCGGTGAGTTTGGGATTCGGTGGTGCGCGCACCCACCGCAGACCAGGAAATCAGATCTTGCAGATACTGCGGGGATATGGGGTCCAGGGCTTCCGTTGCCGTGGGCAGGCCCAGCTCCGCGATTTCCAGCAGCAGTTTGCGGCCAACGTGCAAGCCATCTTCGATCTTGAAGGTGTCGTTCAGGTAGGGGTCATTGATCAGGCCTTTCCATCCCACGGTCGTTCGCGGCTTTTCGAAATAGACCCGCATTACGATATAGAGCGTATCGCTGACGCTGTCCGCGAGCGCCTTCAGACGACGGGCGTAATCCATCGCCGCGACTGGGTCGTGGATCGAGCAGGGGCCTATCACAACCATCAGACGGTGATCCTTGCGATCCAGAATATCGCGTACTGTCTGGCGGCCGCGAGTAACCACATCCGCTGCCAGAGTGGAGATCGGCAGTTCCTTTTGCAGCTCGCTGGGAGAAATCAGAACTTCCTGTGAAACTATATTGACATCATCGACATGGGACATAGGGGTACCGGGAAATACGTTTTATATATAGATGGACAATTGTACTGGAAATGGGGGGGGAAAGGGAAAAGGGAAAAGAAAAGGAAAAAGATTCGAGCCCCGCACGTGTGGTGCATAAATACCCACATCGGGGGTCATTACTCGCCTCGCAGTGAGGAGCCTGTGTCGTAAGACGCTGCGCTTTATCCAGCCTACGGCACGGAGGTTTTTCTTTTCCCTTTTCCCTTTTCCCTGTCTTTCTCTACAACCTCCAAATGCCGCAAGGTAGGGAAGTAAAGCGCCAGCTTTTGCGGCAGAGCCTCCATGCGGGCGAAGGCGCGACTGTAGGTCTGCAACTGGGGCAGGTAAGCCTCGCGCTCCTGGGTGAGGAAGGCTTCGAGACTCTGATCAGTATCGGGTTCCGAGGTCTTGAAATCGATGATCCAGCGCGTGCCCTGGTGGATAAAGGTGCGGTCGACAATCAGTCGCTGATTGCCGTCGCGGCTGACCAACGGAAATTCGCACTGGCTGTCCGGATGGCGGTGGTCCAGTACCCATTGCGCCGTGGCGTCACCGAGCAGCGCCGTCAGGGCCGGTTGCAGACCGGCGATAAAGTCCTCTGCCGCCCCGGAACTCAGGCCCAGCTGCCTTGCCTGGGCCAGCCAAAAGCCACGCTGTTTTGCCATATGTTCAGGAGTCCAGTACTCAAGGCCGTCCAGCAGAAGTCGGCGCAGAATTCTGTGCCAGAGGGTCCCTCTGTGGCGGGATTGCCGGTTCCGGAAGCTGGCGCCACGGTCGCTGTCCGGCTCGGTGTTGTCATATTCCTTTCCGCGCCAGTCGGCCAGGGGGGCGGTGAATTCAGGTGCGGGTATCTGCCAGTCCTGTTTCAGCCGGCGTACGGCGTCCTGGGGCATTTCGGCCCCGGACGTAAGCGTCTCGGTTGTCAGACTCGTGGCATCAACGAGGTGTATTCTGGTTTCGACTTGCGGCCATATTCTGGCGAGCAGGCAGCTGTCGCCCGGAGCCTTAACTTCCTTCTTGTCGTTCATCTTGAGATTGGCGGTCAGCCAGAGTCGCTGGCGGGCGCGGGTACAGGCGACATACAGCAGGCGGGTTTCTTCCAGGCAATTCTTGATCTTCTTCTCCCGCCGCAGGAACTGGTAGAGGGGCGCAGTTTGTTCCTCCTTGGCGGCGGTTATCGGGCTGAGTACCAGCTCCTTGTCGCCCTCGGCATTCAAGCGCTGATGCCACAGCAGCAGGGGCGAATCGTCGCCACGGGTCCGCCGGTCCAGCCCCGGCAAAAACACATGGTCGAATTCCAGCCCCTTGGATTTATGAATGGTCATCAGTTCCACGGGGTTGTCTTGATCATTGGCCGGCTGGGCGTAGAGCTTGGCCAGGGCCTCTTCGAATTCACGCCAGTTGGCGATGGTGCAGGCCGTGTCGTGCTTGTCCAGCAGACCGAGAAACGTCTGCACATCCTGGCGCTCGCCGTCAGTCGTTGTGGTCGTGGGACCGCCCAGCGCCAGCCAGGTGCCTTCGACCCATTGCCGCAAGGGTTTGCGACGACGCTGGTCGATGCTCAGTGTCAACGGCTCCCGCAGTCGGGCCAATGCCTGGAACCCCGCACTGCTGAGACCGGGAACCGACTCGAAATGCGCGATCTGGCCGGGAATATCCGCGAAGCCATTGTCCCTGGGTGCGGCGTTCAGCTCGCCCAGATCCGCGTTGACCAACGCGTGCAGATCCGCCATGGATAACCCGCACCAGGGTGCGCGCAGAATTGATAACCAGGCGATGCGATCGCTGGGGTCCAGCAGCGCACGGGTCAGGGAGAGCAGGTCGACAATCGCCATGCGCGACATCAGCGGATCTATGTCCACCGCTTTGAAGGGGATTCCGCTCGCCGTGAGCGCCGGCACCAGATCCAGCAAATGACTGCGCCCGCGCACCAGAATGGCGATGGATTCCCGGGAGTTGGTGGCGCGCAGTTGCGTGATCTGCTTGGCGATGTATGCAGCCTCAAGGCGGTGATCTTCCTGGTCCGCAAATCCCGCGCAGGTGACGCAATCCCTGGTGGTCTCCGCACTGAACGCATCGGACTCGGAATAGCGAACCGCGCCTCGGCCTATGTCATCGGCGGCGGGGAAGGCATCCTTGAAGACACGGTTAACCCATGCGACGACGCCGGCGTGGGAACGAAAATTAACCCGCAAATCCAACGGCTCCATGGCAACCGAGGCCAGACCGTGATGGCGGACATCGAGAAAAATACCCACATTGGCATCGCGAAAGCCGTAACAGGACTGCATGCCATCGCCGACCACGAATAGGGTACGACCATCGCCCGGCTGCCAGCCTTCAGTGAGTTTCTCCAACAGCGACAGTTGCGGCGTGGCCGTATCCTGAAACTCATCCACCAGGATATGCTGTATCTGGTAATCCAGCTTCAGTGCCAGGTCACTGGGTTCATCGGGGTCACCGAGGGCAGTCAGGGCGGCTTCGGTCACTTCCACAAAATCCGTGGCGCCCAGTTGGCGGAAAACCAGTTTGAGTTCGGCCACCAGATGTGGCAGTACTCCGGTGAGGGCGCTCAACAATGCCCATTGGGCCGGCGTGTAGGTGGAACCGGGAAACTGCCGCAGTTCCTGTAGATTATCCAGCAGGCAGGGCAGGGCTTTAAGCTCGTTCAGGATTCCGCTGAATGTTTCCTTGTGCGCCTTGGCAATCGCTTTCTCCTCCCGGTTGCTTCCTGCGGTAAATCCGAGCCCTTTGTCCAGGCGTTT
>CAZEWY010000210.1:0-5530 GCA_964515945.1 uncultured Cellvibrionaceae bacterium | reverse complement strand
TGAAAGCAATAAGTTCCAATCGGATATCTATCTGATGCTGGGGGCAGCCAGTGTTGATTTTGCTGGCGACGATGGCACTGGAGCGGTGTTCGGAATCAACTATAAAACGACCATAACCGACTGGCTGACGCTGAATCTCGATTTTCGTGACATCATTGTTGACAGGGATTTCCTCGGCAGCAATAAAACGACCCATAACACGGAAATCACTCTGGGTATCAACGCTTTGTTCTAGAACCAGGCTTTTTAGAACAAGAAACTAAGGCCGGAAGAGAAATGCGTGGTGTTAACTCGCGTGTTTTCATCGGCGATGAGATTTGACGTATACAGATAACTCCGGTAATCAAAGCGCACTATGACGCGCTGCGTAAGTTCTACCTGATAGCCGACGCCCACTGTATAGGTGAAATTGTCTTCACCACCAAACTGCGTATCACCCACACCACCGACCAGATACAGGGATGACAATCTGGCCGTGGAGCCTGTTGGAAAGAACTCTCCTTGAAAGACGTTGTAGCCCAGCAGCAGGTCATAGTGCAGAAATGTTCGATCTCCGCCGTCAAAAAGCTTGCCCTGACTGCGTTCATAGGCCGACGCCGAAGCGTCAGCCTGGAAAAGATTGTACTGCAGGAAAAAATCCTCGGATGCCCTGAACGTCGCACTGACACCGGTGGTAAGCTCGCCATTAAAGTCGGCAATATTGACTACGCCAATCGCGATGCCAAGCTCAAAAATCTCATTGTTGATGGACGTCTCAGTTTTGGGAGCGTCCGCGGGCGAGGCTTCCTCCTGCTGCCCCCAAGCATGATTGGCGGCCAGGAGCAGGGTGGCAAGCACTAGCTTGAATCTCAAAAAAACGTGTTGAAACCGATTTTCCATGCCGCCACACTCTCGTTGCTATTATTCGTTGAAATCGAAAAATGTCGGTATTCACCGCGCAGCACAAAATTGCGACCGACGTAGTAGTTGAACCCGGCACCGTAGTTATTGAAATAGGAGTCCTCAATATCCAGGGGCACCAGCTTGGGCTGCGAATCGATGGACATGCGTCCTCGTCCAATTATCAATAGTGGCGATATTCGCCAATGGGAAAGAGGTTCCAGCAATAAATTGAGGTTATAAACTTCACCCTTGATCTCCGATCCAAATAATTTGCCGGCCTCTGCCTCTAACCCCAGCCAGCTCAGTGGGCGGTAGCCCAAGGCGAATGTGAATAGATCGCTGTCAGCAAGTTCGCCTTGTGTAAATTGACCCGAGTTAAAACCAATTTGCCACTGGCTTTTGAGATAGTCACCATAGCTGACGGAGGGCAGGTCGGCGGGTTCGCCGGTTGCCTGCAAGGTGCGGGAGATTTGCGCCGCCTTGGCCCAGCCGATTTTGCCGTTTGCGGCACGGATTTCGTACCAGCCTGGCCGGCGGCTCAGGACATCAATAATTTCACCTTGTTCTATGACATAAAAAACCGGGTACCCGCGGCCGGGACCGCTATGAATGTCCACATAGTGATCAATAACTTCCAACTGGAGAAAATTCGGCTCGGCAGAGACTGTCTGTCCGGACCAGAAAGTCCCGAGCGCGAGACTCAAATAAAACAGTAGCAATCGCATGATATTCCCCGGGGGGCTTTCTCGTTGAGGTTCAAATAGTGGTCGGATTCTCCGCATTTGCTACTCTACCACTGACCATTCATCACCAAACCGGCAATCTTGGATCCCGTGACCAACCGCAAATCGAAAATGCCAACTGGAGCAGGGGCAAGACACCCTGTGATGCTAAAACGTCACTATCTATGGCAACGGCCGTTTGCAGAAAACGATGATTTCCCTTGTCAACAGCAGCTATGTCGCAGCGGGTGAATTGAGGGGCCCTCTGCGGCATCTGGTCACTGAATGACCTGCTGACAATCGTGTTGGTATCATAAAGCGCACCAAGCTCAGCGAAGGAAAAGGCATAATTCCGGAGCAGGAGAATATGAGACCCCGCTTCTGTATCGCTGGTGACGGGTCGGCAGGAATGACGCTCGGTTCTGGTCTGGCATGTTTTGAAGGATGTATAGCGGTTGCTATTTCAATATCTTCTTATTGGGGATAAACTCCATAGAGACACTGGAAGCGCCGTATTGCGCGCTTATGATGTGAGTGCAGTTTGGCTACAAGACAGCGTCTATAACAAAAAATTGACAAGGACTGAAGCATGAAACTCGTTTATAAAAATGAAAAGATACTCTTCGCTCTAGTTGCATTGATTTCAGGTGTTTTCTGGCTCGCGTTATTGTTAGGAACCTTCGGCATTGTCTTGATTTACATTGCACTGGGATATTTATTTTTTCTTTTTGCTCACTCAGCCTTCATTTCTCACCTCAAGGGTAACGGTGTCAAAATTACGCCTGATCAGTACCCGGATTTGCACCAACGCCTTATACGCTGCTGTGGGAAGGTAGGGCTGAAAGATGTGCCTGACGCGTACCTTCTGAGAACCGACTTTTTCAACGCGCTAGCAACCAAGTTTCTGGGTCGGCATTTTGTTGTATTGTTCACCGACGTAGTGGATGCCCTTGAGGATCACCCCGGTGCGCTCGACTTCTACATTGGGCATGAACTTGGGCACATACATCGCCGCCACCTGGGGTGGCGTGCATTCCTGACGCCGGGAAGTATCTTCCCTGTCATTGGCTCAGCGCTTCGTCGTGCCGAGGAATATACCTGCGACCGCTACGGCGTTGCCTGCTGCCAGTCGGAAGATGACATCAAATACGCCATTGCAGCTATAGCCGCCGGCGACACCCGATGGAAGTCTATTAACGTCGACTCGTACGTTGGCCAGGTAGCTTTGACAAGTGGGTTCTGGATGTCTTTCAACGAGTTAACGAGTGATTACCCATGGCTCACCAAAAGAATGGCTACATGTATAGCCTTGAGTAGGGGCGAGGAAGCAGCGCATCCGCGCCGGCACGGATTCGCCTGGTTGTTGAGTCTTTTTATTCCCAGGGTGGGCGCGGGCGGGATGACTTCTCTTCTGATCACAGTTGCCATCATCGGCATACTGGCAGCAGTAGCCATACCTGCCTATCAGGATTATGTGCAGCGGGCGGAATTGGCGGCGGCGCATTCAGAAGCCGGGCCTCAAGACAACGTATCCACTTACGGTGAGTAAAGTAATTGGCTGGCCTCGCGCAAGAATCCAGATACCTTCTGGTATCTTGGCTGATTAATTACCTGCTGGCGGCTTGCGGATAATTGCGTAATTTCTTTGGACGAAACGGGGCCGCTACGGCCCGTTTCTATGACAGCCTTGCGAGGCAGGAGGAACTGGAAGCTCACAGGCTAATCCTTACCCAATGCTGCGCCCGAATCGAAACGCTGGTTGCACCGTTCCCATGACGGTGTCCTGAAACATCTGTTCGCCGACATGGCTTAAGGCTGCGCCAGCGGCAACCTGACAACAAGTGTTCCTCCCGAGGGTGGGATTCCCGACCGCCCGACGTTCCACCTATTCGCTCAGGCTCTGTTCGCGTTCGATAAGCGCCCGCTCGTGTGCGGGTATTTCGAAAATTTATGCGTAGTCAGCTTGCGCAAAGGGTTTAAGAACTGTTGAACCCACGGTTTCCCTCGCTTCCAGCGCCCGGTGCGCCTCAGCGGCATCGGCGAGTGCAAAACGCTGCCCGATATTGATCGAAAGCGTGCCTTTGTGCACCATATCGAACATGCGCGCAGCACTGTCCAGTTCCACCTTGCGGTCGCTGAAATAAGCCGCGAGCGTGGGGCGGGTCAGGTAGAGCGAACCTTTGGAGGCCAGTATGCCCAGATTGGGAACGGCGACAGGACCGGAGGAATTGCCAAAGCTGACCATCAAACCGCGTGGCCTGAGGCAGTCCAGTGACTGTTCAAAGGTATCCTTGCCGATGGAATCATAGACCACGTCGACCCCGCGGCCATCCGTCAACACCTTCACCCGCTCCACAAAATTTTCCCGGCGCAGGTTGATCACTTCATCGGCGCCATTGGCACGGGCCAGTTCCGCCTTCTCGTCAGACCCCGCAGTGCCTATGACGCGGGCGCCCAGGGACTTGGCCCATTGCACAGCCAGGCTACCGACGCCGCCAGCGGCAGCGTGAAACAGAATGGTTTCTCCCGGTTTGAGTGGCCAGGTCATGGTCAGCAAATAGCAGACAGTCATGCCCTTGAGGGTAATGGCCGCCGCTGTCTCAAAGGGAATATCATCCGGCAGTGGCAGAGCTTTGGTAGCCGGCATCAGCCGCTCCTGGGCATAGGCACCCAATGGACCGCTATAGCTGATGCGGTCGCCCGGCTTGAACGCATCGACGCCTTCTCCAACTTCCGTCACCACCCCGGCCGCTTCGCTACCCGGCGTAAAGGGCAGTTCGTTGGGGTAGAGCCCCGTGCGATGATATACGTCAATGAAGTTCAGGCCGATAGCCTCATGCCGAACCCGGATTTGTCCCGGGCCGGGTGAGCCGACCGCGCAGTCTTCGTACTTTAAAACCTCCGGGCCGCCAAATTGATGAACGCATATGGCCTTGGTCATATCCTTTGCTCCCGATGTCAGAACATTCATTGCAGGTGGATTATTGATACTTACGGTGGCTATGTGCAAGGTTTATAAGGGCCTCATTGGCCAAGCAGCTCATATTAGTCAGGGGCTGTTGTCAGCTGATCCCGCATTTTCGCGAAAGTCGGGCTCTTACTGGCGACGGTCGGGGTCCTGAATCTGCACTAAATCATGCACCTCTCTCACGCGCTGCTGAATCGTCGCAGCCTTTTGTTTCAATACATGGGCAGATAAACTAATGCCGCTGGCGGTATTGGTATCAAAGCCATCATTCTGTACAGCCAGTGCTGCGTACGCCTCGCAGAAAAACGCACACTCGTCAGTAAATTCCAGCACCTGATCATAAAGATCTGTTAGCGCGCTAGACAGCGGTAAAGCGCCCATACACCCTCCTTGTTAAGAAAATCATGGATTCAGCCAACATTGCTCCGAAAACGGAGCAATGTTGGCACGCTTCTTTGACAAAATCAAGCTCCATTATCGGAGCAAACATGTAGATGAATATCGTCGGCCCAAAAGTCAGAAAAATCCGCGAAGCCCAAGGCCTAACCCAGGAGGAGCTGGTAGCTCGATGCAATCTATTACATTGGGATATCAGTCGGGGGACTTTGGCAAAGATCGAGGCGAAGGTGCGGCGGGTGACGGATGAAGAGGTCGGGCTATTGGCAGGTGCGCTGGGAGTCGGCGTGGCTGAGCTGTATCATGAATAGGTGCCCGCACTAGTAAAGCAGAAGGCTTTAGATGATGTACTGACACAGAAACAATTCTATGAACAAAATCTGGGGGTAAAACTCATTGCGGTCGGTTTTCGGGACGCCACGGTAGGGCAGGGACCGACGCCAGGCGCCCGAGTAGTGGAAGAAGTTGTGGTTACGGGTATCCGCTCGACTGTATCCAAAGAGGTCGGCGGCTATGCTCAAAACGAAGCCCCATCTTTCGACGAAGTTGAATACAAGGCGCG
>CAZEWY010000209.1:0-5627 GCA_964515945.1 uncultured Cellvibrionaceae bacterium | reverse complement strand
TGCAAGGTCGCGGGCTGGTGTCAACAAGGCGGGCCCTATGAACCTCCTACGGGATGGGCCTATTCAAATGCCTGGAGTGATCTCGGCGTCTGCGACGGCGGCTCTTCAAGCTCCAGCAGTTCGTCCTCGAGCAGTAGCTCCAGCTCGAGCAGCTCAAGCTCTTCAAGCAGTTCCAGTAGTTCCAGTAGTTCGTCCAGCTCCAGTTCATCAAGTGGTGGCTCATGTAGTGGAACGGCCTGGACTTCGAGTGCCATATATACCAGCGGCGATCTGGCTCATTACAACGGCGTACAGTATCAAGCCCAATGGTGGACACAAGGGCAAAACCCCGAGCTGAACTCCGACCCCTATGATGTTTGGGAGAATCAGGGTAACTGTGACGGTGGTTCCAGCAGTTCCAGTTCCAGTTCCAGTTCGAGCTCCAACAGTTCCAGCTCGAGTTCCAGCAGCTCTTCTTCCAGCTCTGGCAGCGTCGGTTATGGCCCCGTGATGAGCCGCTCGGATATAGAAGCCGAGGAGGCCGCCAAGACCGACAGCGAACTCTTCCGTTTGGTCAAGGCGTCCATTCAAACCCGCGATAATGCCAGCGTCGAGGCTGTAGTGCCGGGCAGATCAGCAAACCCCGAAAACGTCCGGCGGGTGGAAGCGATTATTACGTCGTCGGTCTGGGAGTATCTGTTTCCAAGGCGGAATTCCGCTTATACCTACACCAAGTTCCTGAGGGCGGTGGCCAAGTTCCGGGGATTGTGTGCAACCTACACCGACGGCCGCAATTCCGATGCGATTTGCCGCAAATCCCTGGCCACCATGTTCGCGCACTTCGCTCAGGAGACTGGCGGTCATAACGCCGCCGATACAGTGCCGGAATGGCGGCAGGCACTGGTGTTCGTCCGCGAAGCCGGTTGTGTCGAGAACGGCAGCGGCGGTTGTGGCTATAACGCCGAGTGCAGCCCCGGTACCTGGCAGGGGCAAGCCTGGCCCTGCGGCACCAACGCCGATGGCAGTTACAAGCAGTACTTTGGCCGCGGTGCCAAGCAGCTGAGTTACAACTACAACTATGGGCCCTTCTCCCAGGCCATGTTCGGCGACATCCGGGTCCTGCTGGACGATCCCGCACAGGTCGCCGATACCTGGCTGAATGTGGCTTCAGCCGTGTATTTCTTTGTCACGCCACAGTCGCCCAAGCCGAGCATGCTGCACGTGGTGGATGGCACCTGGGTGCCAAATGCGCATGACCAGTCGCGGGGCATCAGCCCTGGGTTTGGCGCTACCACCAATATCATCAACGGCGGCATCGAGTGCGGTCATGGCTCTGAGACACAGCAATCGCTGAATCGCATCGAATATTATCAGGCGTTCACTCAGGAACTGGGGGTCCCCATCGGCAGCAATGAAGTTCTCGGATGTGCCAACCAGGATTCCTTCGACACCGGGGGCGCGGGCGCTTTGTTGATCTACTGGGATCAGGACTGGGACTATTATCCCGACAGGCCAGAAGGCAAATCCTGGGCCTGCAAGTTGGTGGGATATCAGACTGCTCATAACGCATTGCTGGACGGCGACTACGAAAAATGTGTCGTTAAGTATTTTGATGTAGAAGTTACCGGTCAGTAAGCAACTGTAGAAAGTTTTATGTAAAGCCCGGCCGATAACGGTCGGGCTTTTTTATGAGCTTTAATCAGAGGTCCCCTGACGCTATTATAAAGTTATCGCCAACAGGAGCGTGTGAATGGCTAATCTCGTTGAACTCCGCAACGCACTCCGCCGTGATGCCTATGCTGATGAAGAATCCTGTGTCAGGCAACTGCTGCAACAGGCCACGCCGCTTGAACATACGACGCGTACTGCCATCACCGAACAGGCCGCCGATCTGATAGAGAGCGCCCGCCGCGAACGCGCGAAACGCGGCGCATTGGACGCTTTCCTCGAAGAGTTTGACCTCTCCAATCAGGAAGGTATTGCGCTCATGTGCCTGGCCGAGGCCCTGCTGCGCATACCGGACAGCAATACCGCCGATGCGTTGATTGCGGAAAAACTGCGCGCCGGGGACTGGGGAAAACACCGCGGTCATTCGGATTCCCCCTTCGTCAATGCCTCGGTTTGGGGCATGGTGATGACCGGTAAAATCATAACGCTGGATCAGACGATTACCGGAACCAACCACTGGTTTCGCAATCTCGTCAGCCGGATTGGTGAGCCTATTGAGTTCCAGCGGCTGCACGGCATGGGACAATTGCTTTATGAAAAGCTGTTTGAACAATGTCGCGAACGCGAAAAAAAACCACCCAAGCTGCGCGTTTATGCACCGGTGGGCGCACATCGCGACCTGCTGCCTTATCTGGTGCGCCGCTTACTGGAAAATGGCGCTAACAGCTCCTTTGTAAACCATTTTCTCGACGATGACACACCGGTGGAGAAACTAACGGAAGACGTGATTGACAAAGTCAGTCACGCCCAACCTTATCGCCACCCCAAAATTCCCCTACCACGCGACTTGTTTAAACACAGCGAAACCCCGCGTGATAATGCACCGGGTATCAACTTGGAAGATCCCTATCACGCCGAGCAACTCCTGACGCAGATACGGACAACATGGAATACCCCCTACTTTGCCGCGCCTGTTATTAATGACAAGCCACAGCCGCGCGCGGGCAACCCCGGCTCCAGCCCCGCAGACCCAAGCCTGCCCCTGGGCCAGGTACAAAACGTCACCGCCGAAGATATTGATCGCGCGCTGGCCGGTGCCCACGAAGCGCGGCACGACTGGAACCTTCGCGGCGGCGTTGCCCGCGCCGAAATTCTGGATGCCGTGGCAGTCAAGTTGATTGAACATACACCCGAACTCACCGGTCTTATTAGCCGCGAAGCCGGGCGCACATTAAAGGATGCGCTTTCCGAAGTTCGCGAGGCTATTGATTTTTGCCATTATTACGCCGCCATGGCGAGGCAGCATTTCGCCACACCCCAAGCTCTTACAGGCGCCACTGGCGAGCGCAACCAACTGGCTCTGCAAGGGCGCGGTGTTTTTGTTTGCATCAGTCCGTGGAACTTCCCCTTGTCCATTTTTACCGGCCAAGTGACCGCCGCGCTCGCTGCCGGCAATACCGTGGTGGCCAAGCCCGCTGAACAAACGCCACTTATCGCTGCCCGCGCCGTGGAATTGATGCACGCCGCCGGTGTGCCAGACAATGTTTTGCAGTTAATACCCGGTATAGGCAGCGAAGTTGGCCCCCTGCTACTGGAAGATTGCCGTGTCAGCGGCGTGGCCTTTACCGGTTCATCGGAAATCGCTCAGCTTATCAACCGTCAACTGGCGCAACGCGATGGCCCCATCATTCCCCTGATCGCCGAGACAGGTGGCATCAATGCCATGATTGCCGATTCATCCGCCCTGCCGGAACAGTTGGTGGATGACATCATTACCTCCGCTTTTTTAAGCGCCGGTCAACGATGCTCCGCGCTGCGGGTACTGTTCCTGCAAGATGAAACGGCCGCCGATATTTTGGAAATGCTTATGGGCGCATGCGACGAACTGACACTGGGACACCCTTGGGAGCTCTCCACCGATATAGGGCCGCATCATCGATACGACTGCCCAGTCCATGCTTCATCGGCATATTGACCGGATGACAGAGGAAGCGGAATTACTCTACGCCTACCCCAGGGAAAAACTTCCCACTGCGGGTACTTATGTTGGCCCCCACATATTCCGGCTGAACAATATGACCGAACTGAAACAGGAAGTATTCGGCCCCATCCTCCATGTCATTCATTACAAAAGTGGCGAACTCGACAAGGTGATTGAGCAAATCAATGCCAGCGGCTATGGCCTGACCCTCGGCATTCACTCGCGTATAGAAGACCGTGCCCAACAAATTCTGCAAAAAACCCACGTGGGCAATACCTACATCAACCGCAATATGATCGGTGCGGTGGTCGGCGTAAACCCCTTCGGCGGTCACGGCTTGTCCGGCACCGGCCCCAAGGCCGGCGGTCCGCATTACCTGTTTCGTTTTGCCACTGAGAAGACCTCCACTATCAACACCACTGCTACTGGTGGCAATGTTGATTTATATCGGTTGATCGGTGGGGAATAGCGACTAGCTTATGCAGGGGGTTGTTCCTCTACTTATTATTTATCTTCATCACTCACTATGACACATATTTTTGATCGCCTTCCAGTCTGCATCAGACATTGCCTGGCCTTCTCCGCTAGTCATCGCGTTTATGGCTCCTATGCGCTCGTCATGCAGCGGATGAGTGGAGAGCAATTTTAGAGAAGCGGGCAGATTTCCCTGCTCTTCCTTTAGACGCTGGAAGAACTGGATAAAACCTTCAGTCGATATATCGGCGTGAGATAGTAAAGTGACGCCCAGCTTATCGGCAGTGGCTTCATCCTCCCGGGAATGTGACAGCACCAAAAGTTGCTGCGCAACAGAGGTAACGCCGCCAGCGAGCGCGGAAGCATCACCCACTACCGCAGCCAGCACGAAGCTGGTGCCCATGATACGAATCAAGCCTTCCATGGAATGATGTTCCACGACGTGCGCAATTTCGTGAGCCAGAACACCGGCCAGTGCATTCGGTGACTCAGCGAACTGAATCAAGCCGTCAAAAATGACAATATGGCCACCGGGTGCCGCAAACGCATTGATTACTTCATTATCGCTAACAAGAACCGTGAAGTTATAAGGCGTATCCACCTTAACTGTGAGTCGTTTGACCAAGGCATCCAATGCTGCCCGGCCGTTTTCGTTATCGCAAACACCACTTTCGTTTGTCAATGATTGCGCGACTGACGCCCCCAGCTTTTCTTCCCAGGCCAGGGGTACGATTTGTGCCAAAGGCCCAGTCAAATATGGAACGCTCCAAAGTGATCCACCGACCAACACGACCATAACCGCCGTCCACAACAGCAGCCGGGATCTTACGCTGCTATTGGCAAAATGACGACGACGAAAATGCGGCAGAACAAGCTGTAACTCAGCCAACAAAGCAGTGTCGGCCACAGTCAGACGGGCGTCACCTTTCTCCTGGTGAAGCAAACGCATGGGCTGCCCGGCGTAGACTTCTTCCGACAACTGCAGGCCGTGAACCGGCCATTTATCCAGCGTACAACCCTGCTGATCCAGTATTTGAAGATGTTCGTCACCAAGAAAGAGACGGACGGCACGGCGTTCCGCCGTATTGCCGTCCGTCAGGTAAGCGTCGTAAATCACTAAATTGCGCCACCCAAATCGAATGCCTCCACAATACCCTCACCCGTACCGGGCATTGCTTCGGTGTTTTGTTCGATGGCAGCATAATCCAGATCACCCACCAGACTCACATGATCACAAATGAAATGAATATTTCGCAGTAAAACCCAGGGAATGGCCAGCCCAAGAGTAAACAGAACCAACAGAAAATTGGTGAACACCAATCCCAATAGCTGACCACCGGTGGCATCAAAATTCAGCTCCACTTTCTGAAAATGAATATGTTCCGCCATATAACGCAGTTCCGCTGCCACATACCAAAACCAGGACAAACCCAAGGTGGGAATAAACAGCAAGTAGGCGATGATAAACGGTTTGAACAGATCCTTGCCCTCGCCATCATATTGCACCTGCTCGCTGCCAAACCAG
>CAZEWY010000208.1:0-5628 GCA_964515945.1 uncultured Cellvibrionaceae bacterium | reverse complement strand
GCCTAGATTGGTGGCTTTTTAGTCACAACAGCGACAACCGAATTAGTGTTAACAGACCCTAGAATAGAGTCTCCAGGGCGATGAAAAATTCACTATCGCCTGAGAGACAGGACGCAGTGTATAAAAATCCCGCGGCAATCGCACATTGCTGACCCGGTCGGCATGCGGCGAGCTACACCGCCAGGCGTCGGCTTTTAAGCTCGGGAATGTATAGAACCATAGCCACGAATACCGCACCACCGACCAGATTACCCAATAAAACCGGTATCTGGTTCCACAACCACCAATCGCCGATAGTCACCTCAGCACCCAGCATGATGCCTGCGGGTATCACGAACATGTTCACCACGGCATGTTCAAATCCCTGGGCGAAGAATATAAGCAAGGGGAGCCACATGGCGGCAATTTTCCCCGAGGTTGAGCTCGAGGTCATGGCCATGACGACCCCGAGACTCACCATCCAATTACAGAGGATAGCCTTGACGAAAGCCACCAATAAACCCGCTCCGCCCAAGGCTGCATAGGTTAATGTCTTTGCCTCCGCCACATGCACGATTTTCTGGGCAACGGCGTGTTCCGAAACCGGAACCGACCCGAAATGAGTGGAAGCAACGACGTAAAGCAGGGCGTAAACCGTGGCGCCCAGCAAATGCCCAATGATTACCCAGAACCAGTTACTCAGCATCTGCTTCACACTGGCTTTACCTTCCCGGACAGCCAGTGGAACCAGTGCGAAGTTGCCGGTCACCAGTTCCAGGCCGAGGAGCACCACTATCACGAAACACGCGGGGAACAGAAGCGCTCCGATTATGCCTATTCCGGTCTGGGTTTCAGCGGTAAACGCCAAGGTGGTACCGAAGCCCAGAATGGCCCCGGCAAGACCGCCTCGAATCAAAAGATCGGTGATGGACAACTGGCACTTGGCGGCGCCGGCCTCGATCATGTCCTCAATAACTTGCTTCGGTTTAACGTATGACATTTGTTTTCCTCTTATCTGAAGAGTTGATGCCCTCTTTGAAGGGTCATGGACCATGGGGTCATGACATCTGCATCGGAGTGCGGATTTGAATTGAAGAAGCGATGCGCGCAATCCGGCCTATCGCAGAAATCGTGCCAGCACCCAAGGTGCCGGATTCCGGGGCTTGCAGAGCAGGTTCGACTTATTTTTGGTTGACAGTGGTGCGGCCGACCGGGGTACTGCGCCAATAGCGTGCAGGACGCGCCGCAGCCGGTCTTTAAATCAGTTGACGGTAAAGAGTAAACTACCGGCTTTGTATCCCCTACCTCACAGATACACATACATCGCACGCGAAGATACTCCATGATTCCAAGTATCACCCGGACATCCCCCATAGAAGCCCATTACCTGGCATTTTTGGATGCATTAAGGAACAAGGGTTTTGAGGGTGATATTGCGCCTGACTATGCCAATCGCACGGTAATGGCGACCGACAATTCCATTTATCAGCGAATGCCTCAGGGGGTCATTTACCCCCGCCATATCGGCGACCTGGAGCATCTTGCGGCACTCGCCAGCCGCCCTGACTATCGGGAGATAGTACTGTCCCCACGGGGAGGCGGCACCGGCACCAATGGCCAATCCCTGACGGATGGTCTGCTGGTAGATGTATCCCGATACATGAATGCCATCCTGGAAATCAATGTGGAGGAAGGTTGGGCGCGGGTGGAATCGGGCGTGGTCAAGGATCAACTCAATGCCGCCCTGCGCCCGCACGGGCTCTTCTTCGCACCGGAGCTGTCCACCAGCAACCGCGCAACCATCGGCGGCATGATCAGCACTGACGCATCCGGCCAGGGCTCCTGCCTCTATGGCAAAACCCGCGATCACCTACTGGAACTCAGGACGGTTCTGCTGGATGGCAACATCGTCCACTCTCAGGCGCTGACGGAGGATGAATTCAATGCGCAGTGCCAGCGCCAGGACCGGGTGGGCCTGGTTCACCGGCTGCTCAACAGTATCAATATCGAGCAGGGCGCCTTGATTGAAGAGAAATTCCCCAAACTCAACCGCTGCCTGACGGGCTATGACCTGGCCCACATACGGGACCAGGACGGCAGATTCAATCTCAACAATATACTCTGCGGCAGTGAAGGCTCCCTGGGCTTCGTCGCCGAAGCCAAATTGCGGGTACTGCCAATCCCCAAAGCCGTGGCCCTGGTGGTAGTCAACTATTCAGACTTCGACAGCGCCCTGCGCGATGCCGGCCGTTTGATGCAGGCGGGGCCGACCAGCATCGAAACTGTCGACAGCAAGGTATTGAATCTGGCCAGGAATGACATTGTCTGGCAGGACGTCGCTCCCTTTTTCATGGACGAAGGCACCACTCCTGTGGAGGGTGTCAATCTGGTCGAGTATACGGCTGACAACGAGCAGGACCTGCATCTCGCAGTCGAGAGACTGCTGAGTGAACTGGCGGAGAATGGCAACAGCAAATGCCTCGGACAGGCAGTTGCCTGGGGACGTCGGGACGTGAACCGCGTTTGGGGAATGCGCAAAAAGGCGGTTGGCCTACTTGGCAATACCAGCGGCGAAGCCCGCCCGGTGCCCTTTGTGGAAGATACGGCGGTGCCGCCGGAAAACCTGGCGGATTTTATTCTGGAGTTCCGTCAGTTGCTGGACAGCCACAACCTCAGCTATGGCATGTTCGGCCATGTGGATGCCGGCGTGTTGCATGTACGACCGGCGCTCGACATGAAGGACCCGCAACAGGAACAGATGGTGCGCCTGATTTCCGACCAGGTCGCCGACCTGTGCCACAAGTACGGCGGTCTGCTCTGGGGAGAACACGGCAAGGGCGTGCGTTCGGAGTATGCGCCCAAGTTTTTCGGCGAACTCTACCCGCAGTTGCAGCGCGTGAAAGCTGCCTTCGACCCACATAACCAGCTCAATCCCGGCAAAATCGCCACCCCCGATGCTGATTCCTCGCTGTTGAAGATTGACGCCGTTCCTACCCGCGGGCAGACGGATCGCAAAATTCCGGTACAGGTTTGGGAGGGCTACAGTGAAGCCGTTTACTGTAACGGCAATGGCGTCTGCTTCAATTGGGACTACGCAGATCCCATGTGCCCGTCCTGGAAAGTAACCCGCAAGCGCACCCACTCTCCCAAAGGTCGCGCCTCCCTCGTCCGCGAGTGGCTGACACAGCTTGAGGAGCGCGGCTGCAACCCCGAGGAAGAAATCGCCGGAATGGGCGGTATCCGTCAGGGACTCAGCCAACTGCCACGGCGGATCAAAAACACCTGGGCGAAGCGTCGGGGGGACTATGATTTCAGCCACGAGATCAATGACTCCATGGAGGGTTGTCTGGCCTGTAAGGCCTGTGCGGGTCAATGCCCGGTCAAGGTTGACGTACCCAGCTTCCGCAGTAAATTCCTGGCGCTCTACTATCAGCGCTACCTGCGCCCCGCCAAGCATTATCTTGTGGGTTCGCTGGAGTTCACGCTACCCCTGGTGAGCCAATTCCCTCGCCTCTATAACGGCATAATGGCGGTGCGCCCGGTGCGCTGGATATTTTCGCGCTGGATCGGCTTTGAAGATGCCCCGCCCCTCACCGGTATCAAGCTGGCAAAGGCGCTGGCAGCTCAGGATGTCAAGGTAGCCACAGAGCGGAGTCTGGGGGCGCTCACGGACAGTGAGCGGCGGCGGACGGTGGTCCTGGTGCAGGATGCATTCACCAGCTACTTCGATACCCGAGTAGTGGTCGACTTCGCCCGCCTGCTGAAGGCCCTGGGCTTTAACCCCATGCTCGCCCCCTACCGTGCCAATGGGAAGCCGCTCCACGTACACGGGTTCCTGCAAGAGTTCAGGGGAGTGGCGGCGAAGAATGCCCGCCATTTGAAAGCCATTGCCGACGCCGGCGTAGCCCTGGTCGGGATAGATCCGTCCATGACCCTCACCTACCGGTCTGAATACGCCAAAACTCTCAAGACCGGCGTACCTGAAGTACTGCTGATACAGGAATGGCTGGCGGAACGCCTGGATCAACTGGAAAGCCACGCAACAGCGTTCACGCCGGGGCGCTTCAAGCTGATGCCCCACTGTACCGAAAAGACCAATGCCGCCGGGTCCATGCAAGCCTGGAAACAGGTTTTCGAAAGTCTGGGGCAGCAACTGGAAGTGGTTGATCTTGGCTGTTGCGGTATGGCGGGCACCTATGGCCACGAAACCGTCAATCGATCCCACTCCGCCGAATTATTCGAGATGAGCTGGGCCGGGCCAGTGGGCGCCAAGGATAATCAGGGAATACTGATGGCAACCGGCTATTCCTGCCGCAGCCAGACGCGCCGGGAGGCCGGGGTGGAGCTTCCCCATCCCTTGCAGGTCCTCCTCGCGCAATGGCAGGGCCGGGATACACCAAATGAAGCGAATAGTCCCACTTTAAGCAGCGGGACAACTGAGGGAACCTCTCACCGGAGGTCAGCCTAAGTTGCAATCTTCTATAATTGGTCGATAATAGACACTTGACCAGCAGGGACTGCTCCATAATAAAGCACGAACTAGCAGGATATCACGCGGTATGAAGACTCCTATTTTTAATTTCCACGATATTGTCCTGATAATGACAATTGTGGAATGTTTGTTGCTTGCATTATTCCAAACTGCCCTGCCGACACCAAAGCGAACGGCAGGCCGGTTACTCATAGTATTTTTGTTAAGCCTTGGCGTTGCCGCAGGCTGCATACTCATCCTCTGGAACGACCATGTCAGTACGGCACCGTTTTTCGACAATACACTTCTTCCCTATCTGCTCGTAGCGTCGGTACTGATCAAGGGGCCAGCACTTTATCTATACGTGTGCGCCCTGACCCAGCATTCCTTTTCGCTGAAAAACAAGCATTACTGGCATTTGCTGCCAATTGGCATTTGCCTGACTCTGGTTTTTGTATTTTCTCTGGACAGTGAAGATTTGCGACGCCGCTCCAGCGAAGCGACGGAGCTATCAAGAATTGCCGTCAATGATCTCTGTCACCTGACAAAGATTTTGCCCCTTCTAAACGGCATAGCATCAGTCTATAAGGTGCAGCGTTATCGCTCACTTCTCAAGGAGCAATATTCCCACTTCTCCACCGATGAGCCCAATTGGCTCAGTATTCTCACCATTGGCTTCCTGTTGACCTGGATCTGGGGCATAGTCGTTCATGTGATTGCGCAATATGCGCCTGTCAAACTGGCAGATCATCTGGGCATTGCTGAAAACTACGTGATATTCGTGCTCATCAATGCCCTGTTCACCTACAGCCTGGCCTATGCTCATCGCCTGCTGACGACGAAATCCCTGAAGATGAAGGAACCCGCCGCCGACAAACCGGACGAACTGGCTATTGAACGAGTCAAGCGGGGAATGGAAATGGAGAAGTTCTATCTCGAACAGAACCTTAACATCGAAGAATTTGCCAATCGAATCGACCTGCCCGTAAGAGACGTATCCAATGTCATCAACAAGCATTTCGGTACGAATTTTTTCGAATTCATGAATTCCTACCGGGTAACTGAGGCAAAACGGCTTTTGGCTGACGCCGATAACGATGACCTGACGATTCTGGACATCCTTCTCCAGTCCGGTTTCAACAGCAAATCCGCTTTCCACCGCTTTTTCAAGCGGCTTG
>CAZEWY010000207.1:0-5643 GCA_964515945.1 uncultured Cellvibrionaceae bacterium | reverse complement strand
GATATATCGCCGGAACTGCGGGACAGGATCGTCCATGCCTGCCTGGAGGTGAACGGCGTCATGCTGATGGGTTCGGACTGCCCGCCGGATCTTTACGAAAAGCCCCAGGGAATCTCTGTCACTCTTCAGGTTGATGATATCGCTGAAGCGGAGCGGATATTCAACAAGCTCCAGGAGAATGGCAAGGTGACCATGGCGTTCGAGAAGACTTTTTGGGCCGAGCGTTTCGGGATGGTGACGGATCAGTTCGGCATACCTTGGATGGTGAATTACGACGGCACGAATGGGTAGGTCAGGTCATGCCATGAATGAAAAACGACGGATCTGTCGGGTTACGCCGCTGCGCGGCTGACCGACGGTAATAGGACCTTTGATATGAACACTGCAGAAACTGAAATTCGTCATATTCTGGAGAAATGGCTCAAGGCCTCCAGGGAGTTGGACATCAATGGCATTGTCGCGCACTACGCGCCAGACATCATTGCCTACGATGCGGTTAAGCAATTGCAATTTGTGGGGCTGGAGGCGTACCGGGACCATTGGAAAGCCTGCATCGATATGTGTCCGGGGCCCATGATTTTTGAAATTCCCGAACTGCGGGTGACGACGGACGAAAATAGTGCCTTTTGCTTTGGTCTGTTGCGCTGCGGCTACAGGGATGACAACGGCAATGAGAAGTGCTCCTGGATGCGGGTCACCATTTGCTGGCAAAAGCCGCGGGGGCAATGGCGGGTGGTGCACGAACATTATTCCGCGCCCTTCGATATGGAGACCAGCCAGGCATTGTTCGACCTCGAACCTTGAGGTCAGGGGATCGAATATCAACGATGTCGGGTTACGCCGCTGCGCGACTAGGGCCTGTTAACACTAATACGACCTACAGTCGGAGGTTCCGATTCTTTGTCGGTAATCTTCCTCAATGCCTTCCATCAGCGTCCAGAAAGGCGGTGGCGTTATACCCGCCAGCTTGCTGGACAGCACCGCCAGGTGAGTGTGCCAACCGCCGGCCACGTCAATCATGGCCTCATGGTCGGCGAGCTGGCTGTGGGTAAGGATCAGATGAACATGTTCGCCTTCGCCAGTGAGCTTGAAACTGACCTCCGAAGGTTTTTCGCCGTCGCCACTGCCCCAACTGATGATCAGGTGGCGGGACGGCTCCCAGTGAAGCATCCGGTGTCGGGAGTCCACGCCCCCTTCATATTCCCGATAGCGCGCTGGCGTCGGCGCCTGGTGGGGAGACAGAGCGGCGTGGTGGAACTTCAAGGTGAATTCCGCTCCCACTTCAGCGGGCATGTCACCTGCTGCCAGCCATTGGGCGCGCTTGTCGCTTTGCGTGAGCCAAGCCCAGATCTCGTCCGGCGTCCCGGGCAAACGCCGCTCAAAACGAATGCTGTGACGTTCATTGGGGATGCCGTGACCGGACCGGCGCGCCAGCAGACCACCGAGATTGTTGAACATATTGATCCAGCCGGCTTCCGTACCGGTTTGAACATCCTCAGGTAACTGCTGCAGCTCGGCGGCTATGTCGGGACCTTCCTGGACCAGAGTCAGGGTACTGCCGTCGCCTTCCGGCTCGATAGTGACGGTGATAGTGTCACTGTTCGGCGAGAACTGTGGCATGGCGAAGGTGAATACCAGGCGATACGGCCGCTCCACCGCCAGATATTCGCCGGTGGCGATATAGTCGGTTTGGTCCCGGCGATCCTGAATGGTCCAGCGGCCACCGGGACGCGGGTCCAGGTGATGCTCACTGTGTTCGCTGTGGGGTGATGTAAACAGCCACTCGCCGGCCAGTGCAGGCAGAGTCCAGGCTTTGAAAAGCTGATCGGGCGACGCGAGAAACCCCTGAATCACCGTCAGGCGTGGGTCGTCTTTACCGGCAGTCCCCTCGGCCGTTACGCCGCGCTTTTTCGGCGCGCTAAGCCCCTGTTCAAGTCCCTCGAGCATGTGACTCCAGCCCTGCCTGGTCGCGTCCGCGTAGTCGGCGTGGGCGGCATCGATCTGGTGGCGAATGGTCACTTCGCAACCGGTTTCCGTGGGACTGATATCAATACTGACGATATCCTCATCCTCGGCATCGTCGACGCACCAGGTAAATACCAGGCGGTTTGGCCGATCGAGTTCCAGGTAAACACCCCAGTGGTGGACAATGCTGTCACCACGCCGCTGATCCAGATTAAAGACGCCGCCCAGCCGGCGATCAATATCAATGCGGGTCATATCACCCAAGCCCGGTGCGAACCACTGCGGCACCATTGCAGGATCAAGCCAGGCGTCGAAAACCTGTTCCGCTGACGCATTGAATGCCTTGCCAACGCTGACGGCGATGGTGTTGCCCGGGGTCATGGTGTGCTCCTTGTCTGTGGTTTCTGAACGATTCAGGGCAGGCAATCATCCAGCAGGTCTTCGAGGCTGCTGGGATCCATGCCGAGATCAGCGAAGGTTTTTACGCCGGAGCCAACGAGATTGTCCTTCTGCATCAGCATTAACTGGTCGGCCGTGAGCGGCGGGTTCGGCAGCAAGGACATCAGACTCACGAGGCTGCGCCACAGGGGAAAAGGCACCGGCAGCAGCAGCCGTTTGCGGTCCAGGTGAGCGATGACTGTCTGCACGGCCTCGCGATAGCTATAGATCCTGCCGCCGCCAAGCTCATACAACGACCCTCCGCCCTGACCGCACAATTGCGCCACAGCGGAGGCCACATCCATGACATAGGTCGGTTGCAGTCGGCACTCACCTCGGCCGAATAAGGGCACTACCGGCAAACGCGTCAATGTTTCCAGAGACGCCAGGAAGGCGTCATCGCCGCCGAACATGACGCTCGGTCGCACTATAGTGGCCTTTTCAAAGGCTGCTCGAACCGCTTGTTCCCCCCGCGCTTTTGCCTGTATCAGTCGCGACTCGGAGGCGGTTGTGGCACCCAACCCGGAGATATGCACCAGCCGTTGAAGACCGGCGACTCTCGCGCAGCGCGCAATCCGTTCGGCTGCCTGCACGTGTATGGTTTCGAAGGTGATATCGCCTTTCTCAACGTAGAGCGATACCGCGTTGACGGCAGCCACGGCTCCCCTGACCGCGTCGGCGACCTGGGTCTCGTTGCGAACATCGACACTCAGGGTTTCCACCTGATTCCGGGCGTCGGGAAATTCAACAGCGCCGGGGTTGCGGGCGGCAATGCGCACGCGGTAACCCGCGCTGACCAGGGTCCGCACCACACGGCGGCCGAGAAAACCGGTGCCACCGAAAACCGCGACCAGCTGTTCGCTCATTAGCGTCCTCCACTCTTACCAAGCGGGGAAAAGCTGATGCAATAAGCTTTCCGACTGGGCATTCATTCAGGCAATGACAGAGATCCTGAAATTCTTGCGGACAGTACCGTACCTAGAGCCCGGGGCGTAACGATTTCAGCGATACATGGTGTAAAATGGCCACCGCTGCGCATAAGTTGTCACTGTCGGGGGCATTCCTGTTCGCTACAGCCACTCCCCTTTTTAATCCCTATAGCACCGTATTGAGTCTGTACTTCTATGAAATTAGTCATTCTGGCGGCCTTTGTCCTGTGTGGAATCTATGTTCAGAACCGGGGCAAGGTCAAGCACTCGCGACTGTCGCGAGCACTGACCGATCATTCCAATTTCATGGCGCCAATCAACTGCCTTTTTTACAGTTTTTCCGCCATCAAGAACTCGGCCTACATTGACGTTAATCAATTTCCGGACCTCGATATCCTGCGGGATAATTGGGAAACCATTCGCGATGAAGCTATACGGCTGCAACAGGCTTCCCATATCAAGGCATCGGACGATCTGGATGATCTCGGCTTCAATTCCTTCTTCCGCACAGGCTGGAAACGCTTCTATCTGAAGTGGTATGGCGCCACCCTGAAATCCGCAAACCGCTTGTGTCCCAAAACCGTGGCGTTGCTGAGTGGAATACCCAGCGTCAAAGGTGGCATGTTCGCCATGCTGCCGCCAGGCGCACGTCTGGTTCAGCACAGGGACCCTTACGCCGGTTCCCTGCGCTACCACCTGGGCCTGCAAACGCCCAACTCCGACGACTGTTACATCTGCGTCGATGGCGAAAAGTACTCCTGGCGGGACGGCGAAGCGGTCATGTTCGATGAAACCTATATCCACTATGCCGAAAACACGTCCGAAGCCAACCGGATTGTCCTGTTCCTGGATATAAAACGGCCGGTCAAGTTCTTCCTGGTGGATTGGATCAACACCCTGTTTTCACGGCTGCTGGTGAGTGCCACCGCCACCAAGAATATTGAGGGCGACAAGGTCGGTCTTCTCAACCAATTGTTTTCATCGGTGTACAAGGCCCGCCTGCTGGGAAAAAAGATCAAGGCATTCAGCAGGCCACTTTACTACGCTATACAGTACGGCCTTTATCTGGCGCTGATTTACTGGATATTTTTTTGAAATGCCACCTTAATATGAAACTCGTCCGGCAAGCGGACGAGCTTCTGCCAGGCCTGGAGTAACCTGTTCCGAGGACCAACTATATCTGCGTAACTGTAACTATATCTGGGTAACAATGGCTAAATTACTCATACCACCCTGTTGAATCGAGGCCGAGTAGCCTTCACCCGCCTGATTAATGGTTGCGCTATTCATCCCGCAACTTCCGGCGGTCTGCCGGATTTCCGCATAGCCCATAGTGCCTGTCTGCACGATCAGCGCGCTGGCCCCGGCCACACCCACCTGTTCAATCAGTGCCGTGTTGAAGGAATTCATCTGTTGGATTTCCGCAGTGGACAGGTCTGTGCCGCCAGACTGGTAGATAGTGGCGATCAAATCAGCACCCATGCCCTGATAGACATGGGCACTGCTGGAACTGGTGTCTGTTTGTTCGATGGTCGCGACATTGGCACCAGACTGTTGATCCACGAAGCCGAGAGAGCTCTGGACGTTGACCTGTTTTATGCTGGCTTCATGCCCCAGGCTTTGCTGATGTACTTCGGCCCTGGTCAAGGCTGACCCCGTCTGTTCAATTCGCACGTGGCCACTCAGGCCGTCCTGATCTATCCAGATTTCGCTGTCCTGGGTTCCTGTGCGGTCCACGTGAATCTGCACGCCGGACCCTCTCTGCCGAATGAAGTCCGAGTTGTTGTTGGAGCCCTGGCTACTCAGTGTAATGTGCTGGCCATCGCCACGCTGTATATACTCGAACCGGTTGAAGTCACCGGTACTCGAATGGTTTAACTGGCTGTCTGCGGCACCATCCTGATCCGCCAGCACCGTGTTGCTGTCGCCTTCCACCAGAATAGTGGCCGAAACATTCACAGGCACTGTATCAAGACGCTGGTGAACCCAGGTATAGTTGTCGGAGCCAATCTGGCTGGATACCAGTGTCCCCTGAGTTTCGCTCTCCTGAAGGACATCAATAACGTTCTGGCTGCCCTCCTGGTAAATGGTTGCATCGGTGTGGAAAAGCCCGTTGATCTGATTCACGTTGGCATTATTGCCATAACCACGTTGTGTCACCGTGGCATTGCCGTTCATGCGAGACTGATAAATGTTGGTGATATTGGCCTCGCCATTCTGGTCTATGCTGAACGAAATGGTACTGACACCCGTTTGAACACCCTCAGCGCCGTTCGAGCTACCCACCTGAACTATATCACCCGTTGCAGAC
>CAZEWY010000206.1:0-5715 GCA_964515945.1 uncultured Cellvibrionaceae bacterium | reverse complement strand
ACCCATCCATGGGGGCTCTACACCCGCATCCCTGCGGGCGACGGTCTTGGAAAGCCCTGCCCCAAATCGGCCCTCAGCTTGTTCTGGAGCTTAAGTAAGTGCCCCAAACTCCAAAGACATGAATCCGGTATTTGCTGATGTGACCGTCGCCAGCAGGGATGCTGGTGCAGAGCCTACAGGGATGTATCTACGGCGTGTCACAGCAGTGAATTCCGGATTCATGTCTCCCCGATACCAGCATCACCCACGACACGAAAAAAAATGGCGCCCTTGGGCGCCAAAGGGATCCACAGGGGAAGGTTAAAAATCGAAGCGCAGACCCAGGCTATAGCGGGGGCCATTTTCGTAGAAGCCCACCGGTATGCCGTCTGCTGTGCGCATATAGATGACTTCATTGGTGATGTTGACGGCAGTCATAAACAGATTGAGCTGGTCGGTAATATCCCAGTTGGCGGTGGCGTCCCATTGATCGTATTTATCCGTCACCAGTTGTGATCCCGACGTAAGGCCGCCGTAGGACTCGGACCGCATGTTGTAGGACAGGCGCACACTCACGTCCATATCTTCATAGTAGACGGAGGCATTGAACTGGTCCTCGGAGTTGCCCGGCAGTTCCAGTTGCGTCCCGTCTTCATTCGCCGGCACATCAGCATCGGTCCAGGTGTAGTTGGCCAGTACGCCGAAGCCGAGCCCGATATCCTGTTGCCATTGAAACTCCAGACCCTGAATATCGGCACCTTCGGGCGCGTTGTAGGGGCGGGTGACATTCAGGCTCTCGCCATCGATGACTTCAACCTGGGTGTCGTTGAACACGAAGGTGCTCAGGTCCTTGTTGAAGTAAGTCGCTGCCAGTAGACTGGTTTCGGTGAAATACCACTCACCGCCGACTTCGAACTGGTCTGAAATCAGCGGGTCCAGATGCGGGTTGCCCGCCGTGGCGCTGCCGCTGGTGGCATTGATGACGATATTGGAACTGAGGTTCTGAAAGGTGGGCCGCGCCATGGCTCGGGAGGCAGCGGCGCGAATGAGAATATCGTCGCTGGCTTCGTAAACGACGTTGACACTGGGCAGCGCCTCCCGGTAACTGCGACTGACCGAGCCTGGCTCGCCGTCGATAAAGGCATCCGACTGCTGGTCCGTCTCTACGAGACGCACGCCAAAATTACCGCGCAACTGATCGAGGGAAAAATCCGCCTGGACATAGGCGGCCGTAATATCTTCGTTGATTCGGTAAAAGGCGCGTTGGTCTTCAGCGTAGGTCATGGCGCCGGCATCGAGGATGCTATCGATTCTTTCGCGGGCCAGCCCCTTATCCAGAAAAGCGTACTGCGTCAAAGAGCCCGCCGTGGCGGCTTCGCCGTGCAATACCGGGCTGGGCCCACTGGAGACGTCAGCCAAAGTGATGTTGTTGAGCAAAAGCACTTGCGGTGCAATCGCGAGATTAGTGACATCGACAGTACCCACACTGCGGTTGTTTTCGATCTGGTGGTCGCGGAATTTCAGGCCCGTCCTGATCGCGTCTATGAAGTTCCAGTTGATGTCGAAAGTCAGATCCGCCTGGGCGTAGGTCTCCTCGTCTTCCATGATGCGCACCCAGTCGCGCAGATTGGCGGCGTTCAGGTGAATGGCGGTGCCATCCAGCGGATCAACTTCCGGAAAGCTGAATTCAATGGTGTCGGGGCCCAGGTTCAGCACTTCCCGGCTGGGGCCCTCGAACCAATAGTTGCGGTCCTTGGTGCTGCCGCCTTCCGCGGTGGTCTGGCCCACCTGCGCGTGCAGTTGCCAGCCGTCGCCTTCGTAGGTGGTATCCAGATCCAGGAGGTCCGATTCAACAAAGGATTCGCGGACTATGGGTTCGTCCGCCACACCGATGCTGTTAGGGTTTTCAATGGTGCCGCCAACCAGAGCCTGGTTGCCATCACTGGTGGGGATAAAAACCGGATCGGTGACGGTGTCGCCGTTGGGGATCTTGTAACCCCCTGTCACAAATAAATAATTCTGGTTGCTGTTGTCCATATCCATATCGGATTTGACATAGTTCAGCACCATATCCCACTGCTGGCTGGGCCGGAACTGCAAGGTGACATTTGAGGTCTCTCGCTCCCGATCCTGTTCAAAAATCGCCGAGCCGCCACCCCAGGGAACATAGACATTTTCCGTGACTACACCAGTATCGGTGTCCGTGACATTGTATAAATCATTGGTCGGAAACACTTCAAGACCGTCCCGGCGCACCGTGCGCACCTGACGGTTGAAGGAAGCCAGCACGCCGATGGTTTCATCGGGATTTTTCCAGCTCACCAACCCGGATAGCTGCGGGTCCCATTTGTCGGGCAGCTCGCTGTACTGATACTCCGCGGACAGATTCAGGGTCAGCGGCTCCAGATCCATGGGGCGGCGGGTGATAACATTGACCATGCCGCCGATGCTGCCCTCGTCGTGGCGGGCTTCCAGGCTTTTATAGACCTGGAGCGAGGACACCAGCTCTGAAGCCAGAATGGAGTAGTTGAAACCCCGGCTCGGGTTGTCGTTGGCCCACCAGTAGGCGGAGGCGACATTCTGCCCGTTCATCAAGGTGCGGTTGAGGGTGCTGTCGGTGCCGCGCACAAAGATATCGCGGCCCTCGCCCCAGATGCGGTCAACGGAAATACCCGGAATGCGTTGCAGTGAATCGGCAACATTTTTGTCGGGAAACTTGCCGATGTCCTCGGAGCTAATGGCATCCACGATGGAGTCCGCCTGACGTTTCACATCCAGCGCCTGGGCAAGGCTGCCCCGGATGCCGGTAACCTGGACCTCCTCAATCACACCGGAGCCTGTGTTCTGCGTCTGGACGTCCTGAGTCTGGGCGTCCTGAGTCTGGGCGTCCTGAGTCTGGGCGTCCTGAGTCTGGGCGTCCTGAGTCTGGGCGTCCTGGGCCTGTACGCCCAGCGGGAGCCCGAGCAACACCAGGGCGATACTTTTATTCAGAATATTTTTCGGGTACGGCAATGTCTTCATGATCTTCTCCGGCATTGGTTATTGGAGCGGATCGCGAGGTGTACTTCTTGCACAGCGATCCTTTGTTTGCTCCAGTGCTTAACGCCGGCGGAGTGGAGATCCCGACACATCCGCAGGCACCGGCATGCCGACAATGGCTGCGGATACCGGCGATTCGGTCGATCAATGAAGATTTCTGCGGCAATTCTTGTGTGACAATTGTATGGCAGTTTGTAACAATGGCCGCGCCCCTGACCCATAGCTACTGATGCCACCAACCCAATCGTATATTCTGGATTTTTACCATGGCCAAGACTCTCTCTTCCTTGCCCGATGACAAGATTACCCAGGCTTCTCACTGGCTGCTGCGCTACGGCGTATCCCTGACTTTCCTCGTGGCAGTACTCATCTATGTCAGCTTTATCTCCCGCGATATCAGTCAGAGTTATTTTCTGATTTTTGCGGCCGTTGTGGGCGGCTATATGGCCATGAATATTGGCGCCAACGACGTGGCCAACAATGTGGGGCCGGCTGTCGGATCCCAGGCAATGACCATGGGCGCCGCCATTGGACTGGCCGCGATCTGTGAAGCGGCCGGCGCCTTGATCGCCGGCGGGGACGTGGTGGGCACCATCAAGTCCGACATCATAGATCCAACTCAGGTGAAGGACGCGGGCGAGTTCATCTGGCTGATGGCCGGTGCGTTGCTCGCCGGCGCACTCTGGCTTAACTTCGCCACCTGGATGGGTGCACCGGTTTCCACCACCCACTCCATCGTCGGCGGCGTACTGGGCGCCGGACTTGCTGCCGGCGGTCTGGATATTGCCAATTGGCCCGTGATGGGCGCCATAGTCGCCAGTTGGGTGATATCTCCGGTACTGGGCGGCGTGATTGCCGCTGCCATGCTTTTCTTTATCAAGCAGACCATCATGTACCGATCGGACGTAATCAGCGCCGCGCAAAAGTTCGTACCCTGGCTGGTGGCACTGATGGCCTGGGCCTTTGGCAGCTATCTCGTGCTCAAGGGGCTGAAGAAGGTCTGGGATGCGGATATCATTGAGGCAATGCTTGTCGGCCTTGTGGCCGCTGCCGTGGTTTACTGGCTGACGCGGCGTTCGATCAGCAAAAAAATCGGCAGCCTGGAAAACACCCGGGAAAATGTTAACGATTTATTCACGGTTCCGCTCATTTTCTCCGCAGGGCTCCTGAGTTTTGCCCACGGCGCCAATGATGTGGCCAATGCCATTGGGCCTCTGGCCGCCATTGCCGACGCCCTCTCCGGGGGCGGCATAGTCACTGAAGCAGCCATTCCCCTCTGGGTGATGATTGTTGGCGGGCTGGGCATCGCAGTGGGCCTGGCGGTATTCGGCCCCAAGCTCATACGTACCGTGGGCGGTGAAATTACCGAATTGGATAAATCCCGCGCCTTCTGTATCGCCATAGCGGCGGCCATTACGGTGATAGTTGCCTCCCAGCTCGGCCTGCCGGTCAGCTCAACCCATATCGCTTTGGGTGGGGTTTTTGGCGTTGGCTTTCTGCGCGAATATCTCAAGACACGCTACGCGAGTCAGCTGCACCGTATCGTGGTGAAACACAAGGGCGAAGAGCGCGAGCGGTTGCGCGCGTTTCTTGAGGACTTCCGCAATGCGCCCGTGGAGGAAATGCGCAGCATGTTGAAAAAGGCCAAGAAACACCCGGATGAAGTGCCTCTGCGCAAGGGCGAACGCAAACGCCTGAAAAAGATTTACCGACAGGAATTAGTGAAACGCCAGCACCTCTACCGCATTGCGGCCGCCTGGCTTATCACGGTACCTGTGTCGGCAGCCATGGGCGCCGCCTTATTCTATATGTTGCGCGGTATATTGATTTAGAGAACCTCTGAAAAACCTCAGCCTACAGTAAAAAAATGGCCCGCTCTCATAACGGGCCGCTTTTCGTTCAGGTTTCCCGCTATTTTTTCTCGTCGCTGTCAGGTTGATCCGCGTCCTGTGTCAGCATCTCATCGTGCTCTTCCATTTTCCACGGTAAAACGCCGGGAGAAATATGGAGAAAGTGCAGGTATTTTTCGAACTGATCAAGAATATCGCTAATGATATCCTGCTGGTCAAAGCCGTAAATGTCATAGGACTGTCCGCCCCGACGCAGGAAGACTTCAGCACGGTAATAGGTATGGTTATTGCCGTCATCCCTGACCATTTCCGGATAGGCATAATCCGGTAACGTGTGTTCGAGCAGACGAATTTCATAAATAAAATCCACCTGATCCGGCTTGATAATTTCCAGATAAATACGCGATGTCTCTTCATCAAAATGCATTTCCGCCGGCCAGTCCTGCTCGCACAACTCACGCTGTACGCGGCGCATTGCCTTGACCACCGTGGTGGCGATAAAACTCTCCACCTCGTCGCGGTCGGGGAAACTGACCAGCCCCGCCAACCGCTTTTTCCAGAGACCCCGCCCACTGGTACCGGATAAACGGCTGGTTTGAACATGGGTTTGCAGACTTTCCTCGTGATGGCCCTCAATCACCAGCGCACGCCACATACCAACAGCGGAAATAATCATGATGATTGAAAACGGCAGGGCGCTGACGATGGTCATGGTTTGCAGCGCGGAAAGGCCGCCGGCCATCAGCAGCGTTGCTGCCACCACCCCTTCAGCGGAAGCCCAGAAGACCCGTTGCCAGACCGGCGTAACCAAGGCTCCTCCAGCCGCCAGTGAGTCAATTACCCAGGC
>CAZEWY010000205.1:0-5719 GCA_964515945.1 uncultured Cellvibrionaceae bacterium | reverse complement strand
TCGTAAGCCTGATTGGCGATATCATTGGTATAGCTGTAAACACTCTGCTGTTGCGCAGGATTATCCACTCTTTGCCGTAGTTTTGTGACGTCGATATTCATTCGTGCGCGAACATCAGGATCAGTCAAATCCAGCATATTGTCCACTCGGACTTCTCCTACAAAAAGAGACTTCCCTCTCGTGTTTTGACGAACCTCAAAATATGAGGTGGCAATGTTCTCTGCGAAGTAAACATCGCCGCCCGTTGACCTATATTCAGGATCTGAGAAACGGTACATTGCATTAGGATTAGTGCTTACTGCAGGAAAGTCAGAATCATATATCTTATGACCATCCATGTTTACACTAGCGCCATCGCCTGAGGTAATTCTCGGCGTTGTGCCATCGACTACTCCATTTTCAGACTGATCCACTCTCGCATAAAAATCCCCCTCGCCACCAGCTTCATCCATTGGGTTGCGCCCACCGGGATTATCCGCCCGTGTCGCAACGCCATTGGAGTTTTCAGCCAATCCGGTGTGCCCGACTTCATTATCCACATCCAGCACAGGCGAGGATACAGAGGGTTGATCAAAGCCAGGACTTTCCATCGGCTCGGTGATGGTCAATCCCGTAGCTTGGCCATTGCTGTCAGCCTGTACACTTACATCACCGCCCGCTGAACGGGCATAAGCCCCGCGCAGGAACGATGTACCCAAAGCCTCCGCAAAAGGTGATGCGACCGCGCCAACGGCGATGGCGCCTTGGCTGTAGCCCTCCCTTTCACCGATCTCGTAATCCCGCCCTTGGAAGCGCAGCAAGCGATTTTCAGCATCGGTCTCTTTGAGGTCCTGCCAAGCTTGCGTGGTAGTGTCGATGGGACTCGTTCCCAAGTTCCAGGCACCTTCGACCAAACCCCTAATGCCATCGGCCATGACACCGACAGGGTCATCAACAGCCGCCGCCTGGCCCTCTGTATGGCCCTGCCAATAGTCAATCTGGCGCTGTAGATCAGTTTTAGGAACGCCTAATTCATCCGTCAAGCCGACAGTGTCCTGAGACATGAACTCGACAACACCGTGGCGCTGGTCACCGAACTCGCCTTCATTCAGGCTGAAGATTAAACGCTGTTCACCTGTCGCTTCATCGGTGTAGGCTAAATCGGAATTCAGCAGTTGTTGCTGTAGAGTCGCTGAGGATTGCTCTCCGCCTTGCCCACCATCCATGACGGCCGCCATGTCATTACCGACTTCGGTCATCAGGAAATCCATGACAGCCGCGTCACTGCCGTAGATGTTCTGCCAGCCTTGGTCCATCAGCCCGGCGGAACCCTGCAGCAAGCGGGCCTGTGCTTCGGCTTGGGTTAACTGCTCGCCCGTCTGTTCTTCAACATAGTCAGCGAATCGTTGGACACGCGCCTCATCGCGCACATAGTCAATTTCTGGAATAGCCAGTTGCCGATAATCCACCTGTCCCTGATCCAACTGATTGAAGGTGGCATTGTTCTTGGCCACAGTCTCATTGCTGGTGTTGGAACCGACTTGATTGTTGACGGTGCCGAACTCGCCGTAATCATTGGTCGAGAAATTGAAGCTGAGGTAGTCCTCGGTGGCATCGCCCATGATGTCGGCGTAGTTTTCGCGGTTATGCTCGTAGGCGACCTCGTCAGTAATTTTCAATCAATGGGGTCAGAGTCAATGATTCCTTTATCTGTCTATGATAGGCCGCTGATTTTCTATCACCACCCCTCTGTTTAGCCTCTACTCGATGACCAGTCATCTCTCAACCTGCGCCTTGAGTATATATAATCTCGGCATCCTGGCCTTGATTGAACCCCTTATGCTGACATCTAATCTCTATACCTCTTCTAACTTCGGAAAATCAATGACTCTGACCCCATTGATCCTAACAACTTTCTCCAACTGCTCCTCATTGGTGTACTTAGGGAACGTATACCGTTGAGATAATTTTAAATCAAACTTTTCCAGATAAAATCTGGACGCAAGAGGAACGTTCGCATAAACATTAGGCTCTCTTTGGGGTGGCGCGTTTGCACAAGATGCAAGATAAATAACGCTCAGGATCTGCATGATAAATGAAAATCGAACTTTCATATAAATAAATCCTATCTATAACTAACTAATCTTGGAACATTATAACCCAGCTAAGAACAAGAAAACATTTGACAGTTTTTTGCGAAGATAAAGGCCGCGATCGCGGGCGAAGTCCCATCGCCACCGTATCGATTAAACAATAGATTTCCAATATTTCACGCTTGTTCTACCGGCTGGCCATGAATGGCCAGCCGACTAAACGTTTATTCTAGTCGCGACTTAATAGCACCTTATCGCCACTGGCAGTGTCGAGTACAAAGAGGCCATGGTTACCCGAATACCTCCCACCCACTACGTACAATAATTCGTTGACGCTATCGTAGGCCATGCCATGCTGAACGCCATATGAGGACGTGTCTGATCCTGTCACCTCATCCGCCAATAAGGTTCGTATACCATCCGCCATACCAATGGTGAGAACTTGATCTGCATAGCTATCCATCATAAAGATACGATTATTATCAGAATCGGCAATCAGCCCAAAAGATTTTTTGTGCATATCCGGGCCAGAGTCAGCATCGAAATTTTGCGTAAATATAGACGTTTCCGCCGGATCAGTTGACAAAGTCACACCAAGGATCAAGGTAGGGTCATAGGTGTTAGTTGAAACAAATAGCTGCTGCCCAACCTCATCCCATGTCACATGCAATGGAACTTCAATAGGAAATGACTCTGAGTTCGCATCCGCTATGATGGTTCTATCACCCGACGCTATATCAACGGCGAAAATTGCATCCAAAGTGGTTGGACCGCCATTATCAGCAACAAAAAGTGTACCCAGTGGCCCCAGGGCCAACCCACTGGGAAGAGTGAACGAAGGACCGGTTCCTGTAACATCATTGGAAATGATGGTCCGAACGCCCGTATTCAGGTCCACTGAAATAATCTGCTTCATCAAGCTGGAATCCGCAGGGCTACTGGCAATAAAAAAGCGCTCGTTTACCTTGTCAAAAACCATGTGGGTAAATGCTGTTACCGTAGTCCCCTGGGAGCTATCCGAGAAATCCGTAATGGATTCGCCGCGTTCACCAGTGGAAACATTGATCGGTATCAGCTTCACATCCGATAAGTAGAGGCCTTCAGTCAGCACGTAGGCCGTCCCAGTGTCGGGATCAACTGCCACCGCTGTAGATTGGTCCCAGGCTTCTCCACTGCCGATAGAGTCCCCCGATGTTTGCAAGGTAGCATCTGCTGAACGGCTGAGACCGGCACTATCGGACGCCGTTACGGTAACCGAAAATTCTGCAATACCGGCTGGGATCTGTATATTTTCCGCGCGCCAGCTACCATCAGGGTTCACGGTAGCTGCGACCGGTGCAACGCCCGCCGTCACTTCGACGGAGGCTATAGTTGCGCCATTCTTCGGTGCCACCGTACCGAACGCGTCAATCTCCTGCGCTGTATAAACACCTGTGGCAGGCGGGAAAATCATTTCCACCAGAGGAGCGTTCTCTGGAATAACTGTTACAGCAACAATATCGGAAGCCTGCTCCCCATCACTATCCGTCACGGTCAAGGTGAACTCCAGATTCAATATTGACGTTGCTGACGGCGCGGTAAAATTCGCCAAAGCCGAATCTTTGCCGGTTAGTTCGACCGTTTCCATCCCTCCAGTTTGCTTCCACGAATAGGTTTCGACAGTACCATCAGAGTCCGTAGCGCTACCCGACAAGGTGACCTCGGTCAAACCATCAACAGATTGATCCTCACCTGCGACAGCAACCGGAGCTTGATTCACCCGATTTACGGTGAATACAACCGTGTCACTCGCTTCGGCGCCATCATCATCAGCCACAGTTAACTCGAACACCAACTCAACAGTCGCTTCCACGCCAGTGGATGGCGCAACGAATGTGAAATTCGCAGCATCAAGATCCACCGCCGTCAGGGTAACAGATGGGCCGGAGGTTTGATCCCAGCTACGGCTAACAATATCGCCATCGGTATCACTGGCATCCGCAACAAGCTCTACTGTTGTTCCGGCATTAATGGTTGTATCCGCACCAGCGTTGACAGTGGGTGCCGCGTTCTCTGCTCCGCCACTACTGACATCGGTGCTGGCGCCACTGGATGAACCACCTCCGCAGGCAAGCAGAAAAAGGCTTGTAAACAAAACGACCGCCATTATCAGAGGTCGCTTGGGGTGAATTTTGGAGTTTACATAGAACATAATTATTTCCTTTATTTTTAATAGATCCACAAAATGGAGATTTATCAGATGGTTGGCTGTCATGTCCGGTTTAGCGATTGGCTGCCTCGACAAGAGCCTCAGCAATGGGTGTTGACAACGGCTGCAACATGCTGGTTCTCGTCCTTCGGACCCGCTCCCGACCCCATGGTCGTCACAGTTTTCAGTTCCCCCAAAAGCCGCGGCTCAGGGTCCAATCGGACTCTGTAATGGTTCCGATTTGTTCACCTACACTGGAGAGCCTGATGGTGTAGCCAAAAAACGGAGCGACCAAAGACTCTGACGGGAAGGGAGTAGCACCACCCGCGAAAAGGCGCTGGTAACTAATGCCAGTGACTACCTGAACGGCAGTACCCGCCGACTCATCCGCCAAAACACCGGCAGCCTGCAAGACTTGCTTGAGCATGCCCCCAAACTACGCCGTCAATTCCTCCTCGGACGAATAACCTTCAACTTCAATCAGTTGGTCGAGAGTGACCGCAACGTCTTTCAGAACATACTCCATATCGGGAGCGAGACTGACGGAATCTACGGTGGGTGAGTAGCTATAGCCTGCCAGAACACATGCCATTAGCATGATGGTTGCGATGCACTTGTTCATTGGTTATCTCCTTAACATCGAACTAGTGGTCAAAGGTGTGATTAATCATCGACGTTTTCTTGCTGGTTTTGCGGTATCTGACCGCCAAACTCCTCCCGAATCGCCTTGTCTATGGGAGACATTATTCTTCGCTCAGCTTCCTGCTCTTCTCTAAGTTTTTTCAGTTGTTCTGGCCTCAGACTGTCATAGTCGTAATAGGTATCTTCTGTAAATGGTGTATTGAATATGCATGAGTTGTCAGGCAGAGCGCAGTAAAGCATAACTTTCTTTTTTTTACTTCTCATGTTATCTCCATCATGCACGATCAGCTCAACTTGTCTAATATCGTTCTGCCTTAACTCAAAAACAAATTCGTAATGTTGATTGCCATTGATGGCTGGAAACAACTCCCTATTGATCGGAACTAAAAATTTGATCTTTTTCCCATTCGCATTAATCCAGGTGGCTCCCGCCTCATCCGGTATTGGCAAATCGAGTCTTGCGTGGGTAGTGCCCCAATACACAATGTCTGCACTATCGACAGGCGGGTAAACATAGCCAGCACTAAGCCGGTACTCACCCCATATCCCGGCAACATCTCTTATTTCCTTGGGGCTGACGTTCTTATAAGTTACATTATACGGCTCCATAAATGTGCAAGCCGTTAACATTTCTATAACAGCCAGCATTATTCCTGCCATTAATCGTTTACTCATGGCCATTCTTATGATCTCCATTGGGGTAGTATACTGTTCGCTCTGAATCCTGAAGCCACTGCTCCCAAGGATACCGGGAATCATGAATGTAATCTTCCTTGAGTTGTTGCATGGCAGCCTCGTCGCCAGATAGCGCACCATA
>CAZEWY010000204.1:0-5774 GCA_964515945.1 uncultured Cellvibrionaceae bacterium | reverse complement strand
GCGGCCGGTCGACATCGGATAGGTCAGGATCAATTGGATCTTTTTATCCGGGCTGATAACAAATACTGACCGCACCGTGGCATTGTTGGCAGCCGTCCGGCCTTCCGAGCTGCCCGCCTCATCCGCCGGCAGCATGCCGTAGAGTTTCGCAACCTGAAGATCCGTATCCCCTATCATCGGATAATGAGGGAAGTGGCCCTGGGTCTCCTCGATATCCAGCGCCCATTTCTCATGGTTTGCCACGGGATCAACGCTGAGGCCGATAATCTTGCAGTTGCGTTTCTCGAAATCGGGCTGCATCGCGGCCATGGTACCCAGCTCGGTGGTGCAGACCGGGGTAAAGTCCTTGGGGTGGGAAAACAGGATCGCCCAACTGTCGCCAATCCAGTCGTGGAAATTGATGGTACCCTGAGTGGTGTCAGCGGTAAAATCAGGCGCAATATCGTTGATACGTAACATCATTAACACTCCTCTGTTTAAAATGTCGGTAAATTGCCGCCTAATCAGCGGTCGATATCAGATGGTCAGATTAGGACGTATTTTTGAAGGGACGCAGTGTACCAACTGAGCCAAGGATTGTCGCGGGCTTGTCTCTTGAAATCATGCAGCTTGTGGCACTGACACATCAGCTCCCATATCCCGGCTCCGGTATCTGGCATATAAGTCGTCCATAATCCATCATAAAAGAAACACACTGGCGCCGAACGCAATCTTTTCCCGCCACTCAAACAGCCTGTAGTCCTCTGAAAGGAGACGCCCATGACGACTCGTATCGAAGCTGACTCCCTCGGTGAAATCGAAGTTCCCGCGAGTGCACTCTGGGGAGCGCAGACTCAACGGTCCCTGCAGAATTTTCCCATTGGTCATGAAAAAATGCCGCCGGAGCTGATCCGCGCTTTCGCCATTGTAAAAATGGCTGCCGCGGAAACCAATCGCGCTCTGGGCAAGCTGGATGAGGAACGCTGTCAGTGGATAGAAGCCGCCTGTCGTGAAATTCTCAATGGCGATCACTACGAGCAGTTTCCCCTGGTCATCTGGCAAACCGGCAGTGGCACTCAATCCAACATGAACGCCAATGAAGTCATCGCCAATCGCGCCAATGAGCTCGCCGGTTCCCAGCGCGGCAGCAAAGAACCGGTGCATCCCAATGACCACGTGAACATGTCCCAGTCGTCCAACGATTTCTTTCCCACCGCCATGCATGTCGCGGCAGCCTGCGCAATTCAGAATCATCTGCTGCCGAAACTGACGGGGCTCATCCACAGCTTCAAACGTAAATCCCAGGAATTTAACGACATCACCAAAATTGGTCGCACCCATATGATGGACGCGACGCCGCTGACCCTGGGACAGGAAATGTCGGGTTATATGGCCCAGTTGCAGTTCGCCGAGCAGCAAATTCGCGAGGCGCAGAAGGATCTGTTCGACTTGGCGCTGGGCGGCACGGCGGTGGGCACCGGGCTCAACAGCCACCCCGCCTGGGCGTCTCAGGTCGCCCATAATGTCGCGGTCTCCACCAATTTGCCCTTTGATACCGCCGGCAATAAATTCATGTCCCTGTCGGCCCACGACGCGCTGCTCAAAACCAGTAGTGCACTGCGGCAACTGGCGAGTGCCTGCATGATCATCGGCAACAATATTCGATTGCTGGCCAGCGGGCCGCGTTGCGGTCTCGGCGAATTACTGCTGCCGGCCAACGAACCAGGCAGCTCCATCATGCCGGGCAAGGTCAATCCGACCCAGTGCGAAGCATTGACCATGGTCGCCGCTCAGGTCATGGGCAATGATACCGCCGTCACTATCGCCTGCTCTCAAGGACACCTGCAATTGAATGTATTCAAGCCCGTGATCATTCACAACGTCTTGCAGAGCATTCAGTTGTTGAGCGATGTTTGCGACAGTTTTGCCACACGCTGCGTGGACGGCATGCAGGCGAACAGGGAGGTGATCGCCACTCATCTGAACCGCTCATTGATGCTGGTGACAGCACTCAGCCCCATGCTGGGCTACGATCTGTCCGCCGACATCGCCAAGCAGGCTTTTGCCGAAAATAAAACCCTGAAGCAAGTGGTCCTGGAGAAAAAGCTGCTGACCGAGGCCGAATTCGATCTGGCCATGAATCCCGATAATATGACCGGTAATAAACCGTAACCCGATACGACTGCCGGAGTTTGCCATTAGGAGGGATTTTTCAAAACCCTCACGAGAGGCGACCGCCATGGATGGCGGAAGGTAGAACAACGCAGGAGCAGTTGTCGAGACCTCGCGAGGGAGCCTACAGGGACGTATTTACGGCGTTTTTGAAAAATCCCTCCTAATGGCAAACGGGCCGAAGCCCATGCACGTAAGAGGCAGGCTATTCCACATTTCCTGCACATTTTCGCGCCAACGCAATGCCATAATGCGGACTGCCTGTCACAAACGAGGAGTCTCGCGTTGCCTATCCCCATTTTCAGGGCCAGCACCCGGTTTGCGCAAAACCATAAAAAGCTGAGCCTGTTTCTCGCGGCCCTGTTGATCGCGTTACTGTACCTCGGCATTCGCTCGGCCACCGGCGATGACAATGCGGCACTACAAAGAACAGTCCTGGTCAAGCGCGGTGATATCGAGAACAGCATAGGCTCTCTCGGAACCCTGGAACCCAAGGAATATGTCGATGTGGGCACCCAGGTGTCGGGCCTCATCGACAAGCTTCTGGTGGAAATCGGCGATACCGTGGAACAGGGGCAGCTGCTCGCGGAAATTGATCCCACGGTTTATGAAAGCCAGGTACGCAATGCGCGCTCTGCTCTCGCCAACCTGCAGGCGCAACTGAATCTGCAACGCGCGGAACTGAAGCTCGCCAAGACCCGCGCCCAGCGCAATCGCAACCTGTTCGAAGCCAAGGCCGTCAGCCGCGACACCCTCCTCGCCAGTGAAACCGAAGTGGAGGTGCGTGAAGCCCGGGTTCAGGCGACCCTGGCGCAACTGGATGCCTCTCAGGCCTCCCTCGATGGCGATCTGGCCAACCTCGGCTATACCAAGATCTATGCTCCCATCAGTGGCACCGTCGTGGACTCAAGTGCCATCGAGGGCCAGACCATCAATGCCCGGCAAACCGCGCCGACCATAGTGCGCATAGCCCAGTTGAATACCATGACCGTGAGGGCTCAGGTTTCCGAGGCGGACGTGGTCAAGATCCACGAAGGCATGCCCGTCTATTTCACCACGCTGGGCATGCCCAATCGCCGTTGGCAGGCGACGGTGCGCAAGGTTCTGCCGACCCCGGAAGTGCTCAACAATGTGGTGCTCTACAACGTCCTGATCGATGTCGACAACAGCGACCGCGCGCTCATGACCTCAATGACCACCCAGGTATTCTTTGTTCAGGACAAAGCCGAGGATACGCTGATCATTCCCACCGCGGCTTTGCGCACACCACCGCCGGATGTTGTCGACCCTCATCAGGGCGAAGCTCCTCAGACTGTTCCTCAGGGCAAGACTCCTCGGGACAAGACTCGCCAAAAATCATCCGCCAGCAACACCGGCTTCGTGGAAGTCAAAGGCACGGAAACCAGTGAATGGCGACAGGTGACCCTGGGCGTGCGAACCCGCACCGAAGTTCAGGTTCTGCAAGGTCTGAAAGAAGGCGAGGAGTTGATCATAGGCGCGGCAGCGCCCATGCGCCCGAGGCCGGAACGCTGATGTCTCTGTCAACCGAACCGCTGAAGGCTCTGCCAACCCAGTCAACCCAACCGCTGATCAGACTGCGCAACGTCAGTAAGCACTATCGCAACGGTGGCGAGACGGTCAAGGCGCTGGACGATATCAACCTGGACATACATGCGGGAGAGTTTGTCGCCATCATGGGCCCGTCGGGCTCGGGCAAGTCCACGCTCATGCATATTCTCGGCTGTCTGGACCGACCCGGCTCCGGCGAATATCTGGTCAACCAGCAGAATATTTCAGAGCTGAGCAAGGATGAACTGGCCGGTGTCAGGCGCAATTTCTTCGGTTTCGTGTTCCAGCGCTACAACCTGCTGGCCACGGAAACGGCCGTTGAAAATGTCGAAATTCCGGCCATCTATGCCGGCATGCCGAAAGCTGATCGCCGCCAGCGCGCCCTGTCGCTCCTGAATACGCTCGGGCTGCACACCCGAACCGGCCACAGGCCCAATGAGTTATCCGGCGGACAGCAACAGCGGGTATCCATCGGCCGCGCCCTGATGAATGGCGCTCCGGTTATCCTCGCCGACGAACCCACCGGCGCCCTCGACCAGCAGAGCGGACAGGAAGTGCTCAAGCTGCTGGAGGATCTTAACCGGCAGGGCACGACCATTATCCTGATTACCCACGATGCCCAGGTTGCCGCACGCGCTCGCCGCCAGATTCATCTCAGCGACGGACGCATTACCCACGACAGTGGCACTGCCGACAAGACACCGATCGCGGACGCGCCCCGAACATCGGCCAATGGCGGTTACCTCCATTTCTGGGGTTCCGCGAATGAAGCCGTACGCATGGCCTTTCGCTCCCTGCACGCTAATATCTTTCGCACGGCACTGACTCTGCTCGGCGTTGTTATCGGTGTTGCCTCCGTAGTCGCCCTGCTCGCCATTGGCGAGGGCAGCAAGCAGCAGGTACTCAGCAGCATAGAAGCCATGGGCACCAACCTGCTGCTGGTGCGCCCGGGGGGAGGACGTTCACGGGACGACGGCGAAGTCGCCACCCTGACCCGGGAGGATGCCGAAGCCATCGGCCGCATGCCCCACGTGGTCGCAGTCATGCCCGAGCGCAATGGCCGTGCTAACCTCCGCGTGGGCAACCGCGATCACCGCAGCCCCATCACCGGTACCACCGAAGCCTATGCCGAGGCGCGCAATTGGTTTATGCAGCAGGGTACCTTTTTCTCCAAAGCCGATCTCGACAGCTACGCGTCCGTTGTGGTGCTGGGGCAGACGGTGGTCGACAACCTGTTTCCCAACGGCGAGAACCCGGTGGGTGAACATGTACTGATCAGAAACGCCATCTTTGAGGTCATCGGTGTTCTGGCCACCAAGGGCGCGACGTCCTGGGGGCGGGATATGGACGATATTGTGCTGGTTCCCATCACCACGGGATCCGTTCGCCTGTTTAATGGCCGGCACCTGAACAGCATCTCCATCAAGATCGACAGCCCCCAATACACGGACGCGGCGGAAGCCGCCATCCGGGAATTGCTCGCCAGCCGCCACGGGGAAGAGAATTTTCGGGTTCACAATACCGCCTCCTGGTTAGAGGCCGTGTCCGAGACCCAGAACACCCTGTCACTGCTGCTGGGATCCGTGGCCGCCATCTCCCTGCTGGTCGGCGGCATCGGCGTGATGAACATCATGCTGGTCAGCGTCACCGAACGCACCCGGGAAATCGGTGTGCGTATGGCCACGGGCGCGCGGCGCAATGACATTCTGTTGCAGTTCAACATCGAGGCCATGGTGGTCTGCTGTCTCGGCGGGCTTTTGGGCATTCTGGTCGGCATGGGCGTGGCCAAGGGTACCGAATACTTTGGGCAAGAGGCGATCTTCACTCCCATGCCTTCGCTGCTGGCGTTCAGTTGCGCCCTTGTGACCGGTCTGGTTTTCGGCTATCTGCCTGCGCGCAAGGCCGCGGCACTGGATCCTGTAACGGCGCTCTCTGCGGAATAATAACTCAAGTTTCGGAGTTCGATCTTGACGCCGCCACGTAGGAGTTTTAGCGCCGATCCGCTTCGGGGTAGGGCTTTCTGGAAACGCCGTGAACCCATCCATGGGGGCTCC
>CAZEWY010000203.1:0-5801 GCA_964515945.1 uncultured Cellvibrionaceae bacterium | reverse complement strand
CGATACGTGATTATACAAGCGGGTCCCGCATTTAAGGCAGAAACATCTGTCAACGTCCGTAGCCTCGACATGAAACTTGCCAAGAGAATCCTCACCTTGAACTATACGAAAATCAGACGCTTGCATTAGAAGGAGAGTCACGAAAGCAGCGCCGTGAGCCTTTCTACAAAATTTGCAGTGACAGTGAAGAATGGTTTTCAAATCGCTTTTGATTTCATATTGTATCGCTCCGCAAAGGCAACTACCTTGGTGCATTTGATACTCCTGAACAATCGGTATCAGACAGCTACCGTTTGAGCTTCTTAGCGAACCCAAACCTGTTTCGCGTTTATGAACTCCCGGATGCCGTGGGGGCCGAGTTCACGGCCGTAGCCGGAGCGCTTGGTGCCGCCGCTCGGCAGGCGCGGGTCCGTCTTGACGATGCCGTTGACAGCCACTTGGCCGGCATTGATGCGGCCGACCAGTTCCTCGGCCAGGGAGGCGTTTTCTGTCCAGAGGGCGGCGCCCAGACCATAGTCCGTATCGTTGGCAAGCTGCACCGCTTCCTCCACATCACCTGCAGGGGTAACAGCCATTACCGGACCAAAGGTCTCTTCGCGGAAGGCACACATATCCCGGGTGACATCCGTCAGTAGGGTCACCGGATAGAAGAAGCCGTCGCCGCTGGGCATTTCGCCACCCAGCAAACATTTTGCACCGGCCTGTATGGTTTCACTCACCTGCCTGTGCAGGTTTTGGCGCAGCTCATTCCGGGCGATAGGGCCTATGTCGGTATCCGCCTTGAGAGGATCCCCCACTTTTAATTTTGCCAGGCGTTCATGACAGCGGTCGATAAAAGTCTGGTAAACAGGTTGCTCAACGATAATCCGCTTGGCCGCGATACAGGATTGCCCCGCGTTGATAATGCGTGAGAGCACGGCAACATCGGCGGCCCGATCCAGGTCCGCGTCATTGAGCACAATCAGCGGATCCGAGCCGCCGAGTTCCAATACGGCAGGTTTGATCTCGCTGGCCGCCGTGGCGGCGACCTTGGCGCCGGCGGCGCTGGATCCCGTGAAGGAAACGGCGGCGATGCGCCTGTCCCGGATCGCCTTTTCCACGGCCGGGTTCTGCACGGCCAGGTTGACCATGATGCCCTCGGGTGCACCGGCCCTGGCGAAGGCCTCGGCAATGGCAGCGGCGCAGCCGGGCACATGGGGGTCGTGCTTCAGAACACAGGTGTTGCCCGCCATCAAGGCGGGGGCCATAAAGCGAAATGCCACCCACAGGGGCGCATTCCAGGGCAGTATGCCCAGCACCGCGCCCAGGGGCTCGTAATGCACGTAACTGCGGGAGGCGTCCGAGGGCAGCTCCTCGTCGGCCAAGTATTGCTGGGCGTGCTCGGCATAGTGTTCCGCACACCAGGCCGACTTCTCCACCTCGGGGCCACCTTCTTTCACCGGTTTGCCCATTTCCTCCGCCATCAGCCTGGCAAATTTTTCCTTCCCGGCGCGCAGTTCGCCGGCCACCGCGTTCAGTACCGCCGCCCGGTCTGTAAAGCTGGTGTTTCGCCAGGCAGTAAAGGCGCGGTTGGCCTGTTCGATGTGGCTGTCGATTTGCTCGTCGCTGAGTTCCGGGTATTGCTTGATTTCCGCTCCGGTAACGGGATTGATTGCTCGCAGCATATTACCCCCTGGGTTTGGTTTTGACCGTCCGTGTCGACTCAACGGCCGACAGATGTGTGGCAGCGTCGGCGACTTTGGCGGGTTTTCCGCCGTCGAGCTTATCCGCAATAATTTTCTCCGTCCGGGAGGCGCGGCTCACGTCTTCGGGCTTGACCGTAAAGTCCTGCTCCATGTCGAAGAAGGATTCGCAACCGTTCTCGGTCATGTAAATGGTGTCCGAAATGCCGCAGGTTTTGTCGCCATCGACGCCCCACATCCAGGGAATCACATGAAATGTCATGCCTTCTTCCAGTACCGTGGCGTCGCCCTGCTTAAGGCTGACGATATAACCTTCGTCCCAACTGGGCGGGAAGGCGATGCCGATTGAATAGCCGGAGCGAGTGATCAACTGCGCGCCCAGATCGTTCTGGGCAATGATGTTGCGCACCATGTTGTCCACGTCCGAGACGGTCATGCCCGGCTGTACATATTGGTGGACGGAAAGGAGCGCGTGCTTCATGCATTCCTGGGCCTTGTACATGGAGTCGGAAAGCTCGCCCAGCACGACCGTGCGCATCATGGCCGTGTGATAGCGCCGATAGCAGCCGCCGACTTCCAGAAAAACATGCTCGCCCGGCTGAACCTCACGTCCTTCCCATGTGGCATGACCGATCATGGTGCGCGGCCCCGAGGTAACGTAGGGCATGACAGCCGGCGGTTCGCCGCCGGCCCGGAACATGGCTTCGGAAATAGCTGCGCCAATCTCGTTCTCCGTGATACCCGATGCGCAGGCGGCAAGGCCGGCGCGCATGCCCGCCTCGGTCGCCACAGCGGCCTTGCGCATCACCTCGATTTCCGCCGGGGATTTGCAGATGCGCCCCTGCTCGACGATGCCAAAGCAGTCCAGCAGCTTTCCCTTGGTCAGGGTGGTATGAATGCGGTCCTGTTGGTAGGCCGGAAAGAAATAGCTGTTGCGTTCGTACCCGATGCGTTTGTCCGCCAGCCCCCATTCCTTCAGGGCATCCACCAGGGTCTGAATGGCGTCGCCGGTATCCGGGTACGGGCGTGTGCGTTCCAGCCAGGTACGGGTGAATATGTTGGACTCCTCAAGTGCCCGGGCAATCATGAAAGGCTCATCGTCCAAAGGCACCACCAACGCCTGAAAAAAGGAGTAACCGGTTGTCTGGTAGTCCGTCAGGTACATGATGTTTTCCGGGTCCGTGATAACCACCGCGTCCAGGTGCCGCTTGGCGATGCGCTCGCGCAGGTTGCGCAGGCGTTGCTCGTATTCGGAAAACGCAAAGGTCATGTCGTCGCGAAGAATCATGCAGCGGCCTCCAAAGTCCGTTCGGCAGCTTCAACCAGAATTTGCAGACCTTCCCGCAAATCGCTTTCGGGAATGGTCAGCGGCGGAATCAGTTTCACTACCCGACCGCCGGTGCCACAGGCGGACACCAACAGGCCCTTGTCGAAACATTCGGCCACAATGGCCTTGGCGCGCTCACCCGTGGTGACATCCAACCCCCTGAGCATGCCCTTGCCGCGCAAGGTAAGCTCCTCGTTTGCGTCCACCAGCGGTGTCAGGGCTTCATCCATCATGGCTGCCTTTTCCTGCACTTCCTGCATCAGGCGGTCGTCTTCGAAATAGGCAAGCGCCTCGGCACCGGCGACAAAGGAGAGGCACTGGCCACGGAAAGTGCCCGTATGTTCGCCCGGGGACCAGTGCTGATCGTACTCGGGCTTGATCAGGTTCATGGCCAGGGGCAGGCCCATGCCGCCGATGCCTTTCGCCAGGCAGATGATGTCAGGGTCGATGCCCAGGCTGTCAAAGCTGAAAAAGGAGCCGGTGCGGCCGCAACCCACCTGAATGTCGTCCACAATCAACAGCGCACCCACGTCCTTTGCCAGCTCCGCAAGCTTCTGGAGCCAAGCCGTGTCGGCCACGTTCACGCCGCCCTCCGCCTGAATGGTTTCCACCAGGAAGGCCGCCGGCGGCTCAATAGCGCTGGAAGTATCCGCATATTGCGCCCGCAGATGTTCCAGTTGCTCGATACCGCCGCCCAGTTTCCCTCCGTCCTCACTGGCGAAAGGCAGATGGCTGACGTGTTGGAGGGGTACGCCCGCGGCGCCGCGAAAGTACTGGTTGGCGGTGCAGGCGAGGGCGCCCAGGGTCATGCCGTGAAAACCATGGGTAAAGGCCACAATTTCAGTGCGGCCGGTGGCGCGACGGGCCATCTTGAGCGCCGCCTCCACCGCATTGGTGCCCGTGGGCCCAATAAACTGCATTTTGTGGGGCATCTTGCGCGGCTCCAGAATCAGCTTGGCGAACCGCTCCATGAAATGGCGCTTGGCGGTCGTGTGCATGTCCAGGCTGTGGGTTACGCCGTTGTTTTCGATGTAGTTGATTACCGCCCGCTTCATGCGCTCGTTGTTATGGCCGAAGTTGAGCACCCCTGCGCCGGCGAAGAAGTCGATGTACTCCTTGCCGTCCTCGTCGATTTGCCGGGCGTTACTGGCTTTGTCGAATACTGCGGGGTACACCCGGCAATAGGCGCGAATATCGGATTCTCGTTGATCAAAAATGTTCATGTTGACTCCTCTGGCGCTAAATGGGGCCGCGCAACAGGCATGCGGCCCAAAGATGTTACGGCTGGATTTCGGGCACTGGTGCTCCCACCAGGCGTGAAAACAGCCGTGTGACCAGGGGTATTAACCGGTCATTGAAATCGTAATGAGGACTGTGGCAAGAAAAGGACCCTTCAGTGCCATCGTCGGCCCCAATCAGCGAGAAGGCACCCGGCACCTGCGCCAGGTAATAACTGAAATCTTCGGATGCCATCAGCGGCAAGGGCACGGCGTGGTCGAGCGCCGCCTCGCCGTTATCCTCGTGCCACAGTGCCCGCACTCGCGCCGCTTGCTGTGGATGATTGATGGTGGGCTGGTAGCGGAGTTCGTGGGCCACGGAGACATCCACCCCGTGGGCGCGGGCGGTGTGTTCGCTGATTTCGTTGATCAAGGCGCTCACTTGCTCGCGGGTGGCCTGATCCGGAACGCGAATGCTGCCGCCGATGCGGGCCTGCTGTGGTGTGATGGTGGGCCCGCTGGACGCTTCGATAGACGTGACGCTGACCACCGCCGCCTGCTGCGGCGCCAGACGGCGGCTGACGATTTGCTGTAGCGCAAGCACCGTGGCGCTGGCCGCCAGCACCGGGTCCCGACACTGCTCGGGCTGGCTGGCATGGCCGCCACGGCCGGTGACGGTGAGTTCAAAAATGCCGTTGCCACACATGACGATGCCGTCCGGGCAGGCGAGTCGGCCAAAGCTGATGGCGGGCCAGTTGTGCCAGCCATAGATCTCGTTCACGCCTTCCAGGGCACCGTCCTCAATCATGTATCGGGCACCGTGGCCGCCTTCTTCCGCTGGCTGGAACAGCAGCGTGACCGGGCCGGGAAGGCGGGCTTCGTGCTGTTTCAGCCAGTGCGCCACCGCCACAAGGGTGGCGGTGTGACCATCGTGGCCACAGGCATGCATGACGCCGGGGTGCGTGGAGGAGTAGGCTTTGCCGGTGTCTTCCTGGATCGGCAGCGCATCCATGTCCCCGCGCAGGGCGATGTGAGGGCCAGCGGTGGCGTTGGCATTGAGGGAGGCAAGGGTGCCGGTATCGGCGCAGGGGCGCCAGGCGATATCCAGGCCGGTGAGGGTTTCACGAATGCGTTCAGCCGTGCGCTGCTCCTGCCACCCCAATTCCGGGTGTGCATGCAGCTCATGGCGCAGTGCCTGCGCCGTCGACATGATACTTTGCCAGTTGCTCGCCATGGCTCCTCCGGAAACGCTCAGGCCGGCGTTCTTGCGGCGCGGTGCTGATTTTCCGCACCCGGCATGAAATAGCACTCGGCGCGGACGATCCCGCGCACATAGAGTATGAAACCCTTGGGCAAGAGTCGTTCCACCTGAAAGCTCAACCTTTTATTATCGATGCCCTTTTAGCAGTGTAGACGGTGATACAGGCGGGGGGAGGTCGTGGAGTGAACTTTTGTGATAAAAGCGCCTTGCGCCTTCATAAGAAGGCGCATTGGCTGGCGAGAGATGAGCGGCAGCAGATTAGGTTAGCGATAACAGTTCCTTTAATTCGACCGGACTTGGCCCCATCAAAAATT
>CAZEWY010000202.1:0-5809 GCA_964515945.1 uncultured Cellvibrionaceae bacterium | reverse complement strand
CACGCCGTATTTGGCCAGCACACCCTCCTTGTCCAGCGCCAGGGCGCAGTTGAGTGCGGTCTGGCCGCCCATTGTGGGCAACAGCGCGTCCGGGCGCTCCTTCTCGATGATCTTTGCCACCGTCTGCCAGTTAATCGGTTCGATATAGGTGGCATCCGCCATGGCGGGGTCCGTCATGATGGTGGCGGGGTTGGAATTCACGAGGATGACTCTGTAGCCCTCTTCGCGCAGGGCTTTGCAGGCCTGGGCACCGGAGTAGTCAAACTCACAGGCCTGTCCAATGACAATGGGGCCGGCGCCAATAATTAGAATGCTTTTGATGTCGGTGCGTTTAGGCATGGTTTCTCCGAATGGGCAATGCGACGCTGACGAGACGCGGGCATGGCCCCGCCTCGAATTCCGCTGGGCTCTAGCGTCTTGAGTCTTTCATCAAATCAATAAAGTAATCGAACAGGCCGTCCGCGTCGTGGGGTCCCGGGCTGGCCTCGGGGTGTCCCTGAAAACTGAAGGCCGGCTTGTCTTTGCGTTTGATACCTTGCAATGTGCCGTCGAACAGTGATTTATGGGTCACTTCCAGATTATCCGGCAGTCCCTCGTCCGCAACCGCAAAGCCATGGTTCTGGCTGGTGATCATCACCTTGCCGCTGCTGATGTCCTGCACGGGATGGTTGGCGCCGTGGTGGCCGAATTTCATCTTGACGCTCCTGGCGCCGCTGGCCAGGCCCAGCAACTGGTGACCCAGGCAGATGCCAAAGGTGGGAATGCCCTTGTCGACGATGGTTTTAATGGCGTCAATGGCATAGTCACAGGGCTCGGGATCGCCGGGACCATTGGAGAGGAAGACGCCGTCGGGGTTCATCGCCAGCACCTCATCAGCAGAGGTCTGAGCGGGAACCACGGTCAGGTCGCAGCCGCGATCCACCAGCATGCGCAGAATATTGCTCTTGGTGCCGTAATCGTAGGCTACAACCTTAAAGCGCTCGCCATCAGGCCGAGCCTTGAAACCCTGCCCCAGGCTCCAGGTGCCCGCGTCCCAACTATAGCTTTTGGTGGTGGAGACAACCTTGGCCAGATCCGCGCCTTTCAGGCCCGGGAATTCCTTGGCGGCAGCCAGTGCTGCATCTTCGTCGATGTCGCCCGCCATCAGGCAGCCGTTCTGGGCACCCTTGTCCCGCAGCAGGCGCGTCAATCGGCGGGTGTCAATGTCGGCAATACCGAGGATATTCTGACTGCGCAGATACTCGTCAAGCGCCAGTTCGTCGCGGAAACTGCTCGACAGCAGCGGCAAATCGCGAATAACCAGGCCGGTGGCCCAGATCTTCGTGCATTCGGCATCTTCCAGGTTACTGCCGGTATTGCCGATATGGGGGTAGGTCAGGGTCACTATCTGTTGCGCATAGGAGGGATCCGTCAGAATTTCCTGATAACCGGTCAGCGACGTATTGAAAACCACCTCGCCCACCGACAGGCCATCGGCACCAATGGATGTTCCGCGGAAAATACTGCCATCTTCAAGAACCAGGATGGCGGGTCGTCGAAGCCCGTTTATCAATTCACTATCCTCCACGTCAGCCATTCAACTATTAATTCGAGCGCATAATCCGAGCAGACCCTTTGCCGATCCGACAAAACTGCCGCGCAGGCTGCACGCGCCTAAAGGTCGGAGGCTATACAAAGCGTGCGCGAGATTTTGGTTATGGCAGGTTGCAAAAAAGCGAGATGAAACCGACAGCCTCACCTCGCTTTGCTTAAAGCCCTGTGCCCGGCAATGAAGTCTCCGGGACGGGTGGCATGCGCCTAATCTGGGGGGACATTATACATAAGCGGCAAGCTGCAAGCTACAAGCGGCAAGCCAAAGTCCAGGAAAAAGGAAAAAGGAAAAAGGGAAAAGGGAAAAGGGAAAAGATTCGTGCTATTCACGGCAGCCGTGGCCAAGGCCAACAATGTCCAGGCGGACTGATTGTGAGTGGCGGCGGCCTCTGGGTGGCAGCGGGGCTTTTCCCTTTTCCCTTTTCCCTTTTCCCTTTTCCCTGCAGCTTGCGGCTTGCGGCTTGCGGCTTGAAGCTTACTTAAGCCCCAACACGTCCTGCATATCGTAGAGGCCGGCCGGCTTGTCGCTCAGCCAGGCGGCGGCGCGTACCGCGCCGCGGGCGAAGGACATGCGGCTGGAGGCTTTGTGGGTAATTTCGACGCGTTCGCCATCGGCCATGAACATGACCGTGTGATCGCCCACCACGTCGCCGCCACGGGCGGTGGCGAAGCCAATGGTCTTGCGGTCGCGGGCACCGGTCTGGCCTTCCCGTCCGTAGACAGCCACCTTTTGCAGGTCGCGCCCCAGGGCATCGGCTACCACCTCACCCATGCGCAGCGCGGTACCGGAGGGCGCATCTATCTTGTGGCGGTGGTGGGCTTCGTAGATTTCCACGTCCACATCATCGCCGAGCACGCTCGCGGCCATATCCAATAGCTTGAAACAGAGATTGACCCCGGTACTGAAATTGGCGGCCATGCAGATGGGAATGTCCGTCTGATGAGCGAGAAGCTCTTCCTTCTGCTCCAGTGAGAAGCCGGTGGTGCCAATGACCATGCCCTTGCCGGCGGCGGCACAGGCACGGGCGTTGGCCAGCGTCGCCTGGGGAACGCTGAAATCAATCAGCACGTCGAACTGATCGAGAATAAGCGTAAGATCGCCGACCACCGCCACATTATTGCGGCCGATGCCCGCCAGCTCCCCCGCATCGGCACCCACCAACGACGATTCCGGCCGCTCAATCGCAGCCGCCAGCTCGACATGACCGGCCAGAGTGACGGCTTCAATCAGGTTCTTGCCCATGCGCCCGCCGGCACCGATGATTGCGATACGAGTCATTATTTTCAATCCTTAAAAAGCAGGGAAAAGGGAAAAGGGAAAAGGGAAAAGGGAAAAGAATATAGGGCTTCGAATACGCTGATAATGCGATCAGTGACAGTCTCCGCCATATATATTTAATGCACGACACCTTGCGGGGCACGAATCTTTTCCCTTTTCCCTTTTCCCTTGATGTTTACCCAAAAAAACTCTTCATCCCCTCGAACCAGCTGCTCTGCCGGGGAGAGTTCTTGCCTTCGGTCATGCTTTTGCGCAGTTCTTCCAGCAGGGCCTTTTGTTTGGCGGTCAGGTTGACCGGGGTTTCCACTTCCACGCGGCACAGCAGGTCGCCCTGGGCACCGCCGCGCACGGGGGCGACGCCTTTGCCACGCAGGCGGAAGAGCTTGCCGGTCTGGGTTTCCGGCGGCACTTTGAGTTTTACCCGGCCTTCCAGCGTCGGCACTTCGAGTTCGCCGCCGAGACAGGCATCGATGATGCTGATGGGGACTTCACAATAGAGGTTGCGGCCATCGCGGGTGAAGATTTCATGTTCCTTTACGGAGACCTGGACATAAAGATCGCCGGCCGGTCCACCGTCAGCGCCGGCTTCGCCTTCGCCAGACAGGCGGATGCGATCACCGGTATCCACGCCGGGAGGTACTTTGACAGACAGGGTTTTGGTCTCTTCCACGCGGCCCTGGCCGTGGCAGTCACGGCAGGGGTCGGAAATGATCTTGCCTTTGCCCCGGCAGTTGGGACAGGTTTGCTGAACAGAAAAGAAGCCTTGCTGGATGCGAACCTGACCCATTCCATTACAGGTGGAACAGGTGGTGGGCTTGGAGCCGGGCTTGGCACCGGAACCCGCACAAGTCTTGCAGTTCGCCAGTGTCGGTATTTGAATTTTAACGCTGGTGCCACGCACGGCGTCTTCCAGCGACAGCTCAAGCGTATAGCGCAGATCCGCACCCCGCGACGGGCCGCCAGGGCGGCCACCGCCACCGAAAATATCGCCGAAGACGTCGCCAAAAATATCGGAGAAGTTGCCGAAACCGCCGCCGGCGCCGCCGCCCATGCCACCGGCACCGTCCACGCCCGCATGACCAAACTGGTCATAGGCGGCGCGCTTGTTGGGGTCCGAGAGGACTTCGTAGGCTTCGCTGGCTTCCTTGAATTTGTTTTCCGACTCCTTGTCGTCCGGATTGCGGTCCGGGTGGTGTTTCATGGCCACCCGGCGATAAGCCTTCTTCAGTTCCTGCTCGGAAACATCCCGGGAGACTCCCAACACTTCATAGTAATCACGTTTCGACATGAATCTTCAAATTTTCTGGGTTGTTCACACACGAGAAAGCAGAGCCAATGGCCCTGCCTTCGTTCAATAAAACCGTCTATAGTGTCGGGTTACGACGCTCGTGGAACTCACGTCTAACCCGGACCTACAGGCGTGAAGCTTAAACCTACTTCTTGCCTTCCTCCTTCACTTCCTCGAACTCGGCATCCACGACACCTTCGTCCGCGGATTCCTGTTTCTTCTCAGCGCCACCCTCCTGGGCGGCCGCCTGCTCGGCGTAGAGCTTTTGCGCAAGGTTGCCGGACGCTTCGGAGAGTTTTTCCGCGGCTGCGTCAATTTTTTCCTTGTCGTCACCCTTGACGACGGCTTCAGCCTCGGAAAGCGCCGTTTCTATGGCAGCTTTCTCATCCGCTTCGGCTTTGTCGCCGGCCTCGTCCAATGTCTTCCGGGTCGCGTGGATCAGGCCTTCAAGCATATTGCGCGCGGTTACCAGCTCTTCAAACTTCTTGTCCGCTTCGGAGTTGGCCTCGGCGTCCTGAACCATTTTTTCGATCTCGTCATCGCTCAGACCGGACGCCGCCTTGATCACGATCGACTGCTCCTTGCCTGTCGCCTTGTCTTTCGCGGAAACGTTCAATATACCATTGGCGTCAATATCGAAGGTAACTTCGATCTGCGGCATGCCGCGCTGTGCGGGCGGAATATCGGCCAGGTCGAAGCGACCCAGCGATTTGTTCTGGGACGCCTGTTTGCGCTCGCCCTGGACCACGTGAATGGTCACCGCGGTCTGGTTGTCTTCCGCAGTCGAGAACACCTGGGACTTTTTGGTCGGGATGGTGGTGTTCTTGTCGATCAACGGGGTCGCCACACCGCCCATGGTTTCGATACCCAGAGTCAGGGGCGTCACGTCCAGCAGCAGCACGTCTTTCACATCACCGGACAGTACCGCGCCCTGAATGGCCGCGCCCATGGCAACCGCTTCATCGGGGTTGACGTCCTTGCGGGGGTCCTTGCCGAAGAATTCGGCAACCGCTTTCTGGACCATCGGCATGCGGGTCTGGCCGCCGACGAGAATCACATCGCTGATATCGCTGACGGAGACGCCGGCATCCTTGATCGCCATCTTCAGCGGCTCAAGGGAGCGCTTGACCAGTTCCTCGACCAGAGATTCCAGCTTGGAACGTGTCAGCTTGACCACCAGGTGCTTCGGACCCGTGTTGTCTGCTGTAATATAGGGCAGGTTGACTTCGGTCTGCTGGCTGGAGGACAACTCGATCTTGGCTTTTTCCGCCGCTTCTTTCAGACGCTGCAAGGCCAGGGGATCATTGTGCAGGTCAATGCCGTTGCTCTTCTTGAATTCAGCCGCCAGATACTCGATCAGGCGCATATCGAAGTCTTCACCACCGAGGAAGGTGTCGCCGTTGGTGGACAGCACTTCAAACTGGTGCTCGCCATCGACATCGGCAATTTCGATGATGGAAATATCGAAAGTACCGCCACCCAGGTCATAGACAGCGATGGTGCGGTCGCCCCGGGCCTTGTCCATGCCGTAGGCCAGTGCGGCAGCGGTCGGCTCGTTGATAATGCGCTTCACGTCCAGACCGGCGATCTTGCCGGCGTCCTTGGTGGCCTGGCGCTGTGAGTCGTTGAAGTAGGCCGGTACGGTAATGACC
>CAZEWY010000201.1:0-5991 GCA_964515945.1 uncultured Cellvibrionaceae bacterium | reverse complement strand
CCTTGATAGCGGTTTCTTCGTATTTTTTATCGAGATAGCCCTTGCGTACACCCTTGAGAATGCCATAGGCAAATCCAGCGGCGGCCGATGCCTCAAGATAGGAATCGGGATCGTCCAGCAGCGTGTGCCAAAGACCACTCTCGTGCTGCGTTTCTTGCAGAGCCTTGACCTGAGCTTCCAGAGTTTCAATCAGAAACATTCGCAGGCCATCGGTTTCCGGCAGATCCAGCAGCTCAATGAATTCGGGTATGGAAATGGTGACCCAGCTATTGCCCCTGGCCCAGAGGGCATTGGCAAAGTTGTGGTTGCCGTCAAACGTCCAGCCGTGGAACCATAGGCCGGTCTTTCTGTCCGCCAGATATTTCACATGCAGCATGAACTGACGCTTGGCTTCTTCAACATAATGTGGACGGTCGAGCAGCAGGCCGATTTTGGCAAGCGGCAACACGCTCATCATCAGCGTGTCATCCCACATTTGCTGATAGTTTTCCGAGTTGTACACGATGTGCTGCAGCCCGTTCTCTCTGGTGCGCGGCATTTCTCGCATCACCCATTCGGCCCACACGTCAAGATAAGGCAGATGACTGCGATTGCCGGTGCGCTCGTGCATGTAGGCCAAGGTAAGGAACGGCGACATGGTGTTCACGTTCTTGGTCGGCGTGCCTTCCGCCAACCGATCGCGGAACCAGTCTTCGATAATTATTCGGGCCTTGTCATCACCGGTAATATCCCAGTACTTCAACAGCCCATAAAGGCCGATGCCGTGGGTCCACTCCCAGCCAGCCCAGCCCTTGGTATCTATAACACGGCCGTCTTCCAGCTTGAGCAGAAACTCACCCGTTTCATCCTTGATATTGACGAGATTGTTGATGAGCTTATCAATACTGCTGCGAACCGCAGCGTACTCAATCTTGTGTGCAATTGTTGGCATATTTTTTAACCTTTGGGATTGACGGCGCACTCGGGCAGGTCAATCCAGAAAACATTAATCGTTGAATGCATTTGGAATCAGGGCCAGGTTCTGAATTGCCGCCAACCCCCACTGGGACGCGTCGTTGGTTGACAGCCAGGTGGCTTCGACAACAGGGTTCAGGACCTTGGGGCCGCCGACCACTGTCACCGCGCCGCGGTCACCACCCGTTTCACGCGTAAACTGCTGGGGCACGTAAAATTCCTTGCGCGCGCGATCCGCCAGTTTCTCATTGCCATCCTGCGCTGCCGCATAAGCGGTCAACCGCGAATGAGACGCTACCTGATTGTCATCAAACGCCCTGCCCAAAGCAGCCTGCTGCTCCGCGTCGCTGGCATTATATAAATGACAGTAGCGCAACCAGGCCGCCTTGTATTCGGGCACATCCAAAAGCTGAATCAGTTCCGCATTGACCTCAACCAATCCAAACATCGAATTGAGATGGGACCTCTCCGGCTCATCAACGGGCGGCGCCAGCAGTATTTTGTCGCGGTGGTCGAATCCGAACACTCCCGCAAAGAAACCCTGCGGGTGTTTACCAATGGCACGCATGGCGTCGACCAACCTGTCGCGGTAGCGGTCATCCCCGGTGCGCTCCCAGGCCGTCAGCCAGTTGGCGGCTACCGAACCCCAATCCGTGCCCACCTGAATCTGAGCGGGTCCTGGCAGGTCCTCGGTGTCGGCAACCTTGCGTACGGGGTTTACCCTGGCCAAGGCCTCTCCGGCATCCGAAACCTCTTTGAGCACATCTCCCGTTCGGTCATCGCCGGTGAGGAAGTAGTGAAAGCGGCGATAGGCGGCGGTACTGATCCGCAATTGTTTGGCGCTACACCCCCAATGCTGAACATTGTGTCGACTACCGAGGCCCCTGAAGCGGCCAAGGTGATAGATGTCAACATCACGATTATGGCGCGTCATCGCCTCCGCGAAACGGAAGGTTTCCGGATCGCCGCTGCGCAAAAACGAATACCATAACCAAAGATCGGGAGACAGTTCGGAATTGTCCCACGCGTAGCCGCCGACATCGTAGCGCCATACATGACGGTCGAGGTCCAGGGTATGCATGATGTCGCCATAGTTCCAGAACCCGTACCAATGGCGCTGATCAACCTGCTTGCGGTAATAATCCACTTGCCAGGCAAGTCGGTCTTCGATCTTCCGTTTGGAGGATGTTGACCGATCCGGCAGGCTCCACAAGGCTCCAAAGACACCGGCGCTCAGATAGTCCTCGGGTGCGGCAACCACCTGGGCTGGTTTGCGAATCTCCTTCGCCCAGTCAATCGTGACAGTGCGGGATGGCGTGGCGTCCAGCACGGACAGCACAAAATCGGTGGTCCGGGCTACACCATAGGCGGTGCCGAAACCGGGCTCGTAATCCTCATAGGTGATATTGAGAGCATCCAGTTGCTGCTCGTAGGTTTCCTGGCCAAGACCATCGTGATAAAAGCGCACATCCATGGGCGGCGCTTCTGGCGACCAAAACCATAGAGTCGCCTCGGACTCATCCTGCCCCGCATTGCGAATATCGATCTGCACCGGGTGCAGCTGCCAGAAATCCCGCATGCCAAACAGCACCCCGCCGGAAACACCACCCACATAAGCCGCGCCGCTAGCTCTGCTGCCCTGATCGGCATCAATCCAGGCATGCCCGCTCTTGGTGCGTTTCTTAATGGAGAAGCCGTTGGCATTAAGCTGCGACAGCGTGTAGTCATTCCAGACAGGCACCCAATGCAGGCCTTGGGTTAGACGCGGATTCCACTGGTCAAGGGGAGGCGTCTTGACACCGGCAATCTGGGCATCGCGGACCGCCTGGCCCGGATCCCTGCGCAGACCGGTAATGCCCTTGGGCGACTCGGCCCACAAGCCATCATCCTGCCCCACAAACCGAACATGGCGGTCGTAAAGCTCATCGCGCTGAATAACGTCGAAGCGGAGCCCAAGCCCCCGGATAAATTGCTTTTGGTCGTCGCCGTCATACACAAAGCTGTGGCTGACACGCAGAGACTCAGCACCGGCATAGAAATAGAGACGCAGGGTGAACGGCAGCCACTCGTGCCCCGACTCCGAGCGATGTATCCCTTCGAGTTTGACCACGGTACGCACAGGGCCTTCCTGCTCAACCGTCACTTGATGGGTTCGGGATTGAAAAGACTCGACCTTGGACACCTCGGCGGGATCGACCTGATCCTGCACCAACCCGACCATGCGGGCATTTTTGGCCACAAGCTTGTCGCCGCGCTTCATTGTGCTTATCAGGTGGGATCCGGTTGTCGGCACCGCGAACTGGACCAGGCCAGTGTCAATTTCTATCATATCTCCCGACTGGCGCACGCGAACGGGCTTGTCCGGCCGAGGTGATTTGCCTTTTTCCACCTTGAACTGATTGCCCAGTTGTACGCCTGCTGGTACGGCATGGGCCGTCCACTTGACGCTGCCATCCGGCCAATAGGCTGTCGGCCAACTCTGCAATGCCACTTTCCGCCCGTCCGCAGTTACCAAATGGAGCTCCTGCTGTCTGGATAATTCACCCTGGGGCCATGGGTGCCCCCACGTCGTACCGGCCTTGACAGCAGCCTCTTCTCCCTCCAGCCAGCTCAGGTGGCCGGCTTTTCGCACCGCACCGGTGATTGACGTAGCACTTGCACCAGAGGCTGACAAAGCCTGGATCGTTAGGGGTAAAGAGGCGGCTACACCACTTTTCTTCAAAAATTCACGTCGATTCATCCGGAACTCCAATATTTGTCTTATAATTGGATAGTATTAGTTTTTGCTCACCAGCCAGATGGAAACCTAGCATAGCCGACAAGAATTGACAATTATTGATTTAATCTGGACTTATATGATTGATTTTTAGAGACGAAAAACGTTTCTTGTACGCCCAGTCGCCCACCGCCAGCTACAAAGCTCAACTTGCCGGCACGCGGGAGTGAAACATAATCAATAGCAGGGATTACTTCCTGCGGCGCTTATGGATACAACTCTTGGCGCCAACACCATCAAATCACCACCATTCGCTTGACCCGCCAATCTGCCTACCCTCTGAAAGAACCTTAAAATGAAATAATTTGATTTTATATAATCGATTATGAATGGTATTGACTCTAACTGATTGTTACCCTACCCTTCTCAGAAGATGCCATAAATCGTGAACAAAAGTGCATCAAAACCACATAAGTTATAACCAATAACAGCATGAAGAGGCTCAAATGAAAATTTACATGGATCCCATTGAAGACGGGGTATCAAACTCCGCACTTCCTTTAGCGAAAAACACGCTTGCCCGTGCTATATCCGCGGCGATGCTGACTGGGGCGTGTATTACCGCAGTTCATGCGCCCATAGCTCTCGCCCAGGACTCGTCTTCACCCACAAGCGAGGAAATACAGACCAGCGATCAGTCCCCGGAAGAGCAGCAGGACGCGCAAAGTCGTAACGTTGAGATTGTCGAAGTCACGGGAATGCGCTTCAGTCAGCGTAGCGCCCTCGAACGCAAGAAAGCGGCAGGAACAATCACCGACTCCCTTGTGGCGGAAGATGTTGGTCAATTCCCGGACAAGAACGTAGCCGAGGCATTGCAGCGTATCCCCGGCATACAGTTACAGCGGGATTTTGGCGAGGGTGCTCAAGTCAGCATTCGCGGTGTTGAACCCGGTCTGTTGCGCGTTGAAGTTAATAATGTGTCAGCAATGGGATTTGGCGGGAGCCGAGGCGTAGATTTTCGGGACATGGCGTCAGAGCTGGTTAAATCACTGGATGTCATTAAAGGGTCGGAAGCTCGTCTGACCGAAGGTGGTATTGGTGGAACCATACAGGTTAACACCCGAAAGCCAAATGATTTTGATGATAACTTCCTGTCGATTAGTGGCGAAGGGCAGTACAACGATTTAAATCGCGAACCTAGTGAGCGATATAACCTGACCGGGGTGTATAAACTGAATGACGACCTCGGGTTCCTTCTCAATGTCACCGGTTCACAGAAAAATACCATGATCCATGCGCTCAGAAATACTGAGTGGGCGCGCTTTGCGGATTATGACAACACAGCCGAAAAAACCGTTGTAGATCAAGAGTACGCGGATATTTCCGATAAGTCTGCCTGTGCCGCGACCGCGGACCCGGAAGCCTGTGAAATGCAATGGTGGGAGTTTTCGCCTCGACTTCCCCGCTACGGGATCTGGGGAAGGGAAGAGGACCGTCTGAGTGCGCAACTTACCACACAGTATCAGGCGACTGACAACTTATCGGTCTATGCCACTTATAACTACAACGTCCGCGACAAAGTCGCGACAGACCTGAACCTGCACCTGGAAACACATTCCGCGGCTCGCGTCGATCCCGATTCCGTCATCGTGGATGACCAGCACAATGTGACCTATTTCGAGTCTCGCGCGGCAACTGTGACTAATCGCACGCTGCAATTTGGTTGGGATCAGGAAACCAGCATTATCAATACCGGCTTTGAATACAACCGGGGCGCATGGACCTTGGATGGCGTATTTTCTCGCTCAACGTCAGAGCAAGACATTAATTCCCGTGACACTCATATTACGGCGAATGGTATAGCCGGCGTACAGGTTGACCTGGATTCGCGCGGCGCACCTGAGTGGAATTTCAATACGGGTTATTTTTATAACGCTGACAATCCAGCTGACACATCAGATCAATTCGATGTGAATGACCCCGCCAGCTATCGTTCACGCTCCCGTTTCAAGTACGCTCCACTCCACGATGAAGCGGAAGAAAATATGGGTAAACTGGACTTCACTTTCACGCCGGATTCAGAGTTTTTCACCCTGATACGCAGTGGCATTCAAGTACGGAGCCAGAAGCAAGTAAATGCCGAATTCCAGTACAACATCATCCGGGACGTGGGCAAAACCTATAATGGTGAACTATGGACCGTGGATGATCAGATTGCCTTGATTACCGGCAACACCTTTACTTCTCCGGAGCTGTTTCGTGGTTACGATCTGGGAGTTGATACGATAGGAACCTATCAAGCTGTTGATACGCAACCGTTT
>CAZEWY010000200.1:0-6002 GCA_964515945.1 uncultured Cellvibrionaceae bacterium | reverse complement strand
GCAAAACGCGTGTTGCCGACGCCGGCAATAATATAGTAATTGGTGTTGAAGGCTCGGTGGCCGACAAAGACTTCCCCGGGCAGGACATTGATCCCCAGCGAGACATTGTAATAGCTCAGTTTGCGGCGACTGTCGTCGAGCAGCCTGGTTTCGCCCAATATTTCATAGCTGGTCAGTGACGTTTCAGTCTGTCCGTAGAGCGCCTCCAGGAAAAAGTCTTCGGTAAGATGATACGCCAGCCGCGCACCATAGACATTATTGCTGCCGAACTTCTCAACGCTCATGGCGCCCGCGAACAGGCCGGCTTCAAAATTTTCACTGTCTATGAGGCTCTCTCGAATAACGCGCCGCTCCAGACCCGAATCAAAGGCCGTCTGTGCCGGAGTCCGATCTTCCTGCGCCTGCGCTTCCCCGGCGGGGCCGGCGAAAGCAGCGGCAAACAATGTGGCGAGGCAGGCATGCCGAAGGCAGCGGTCCATGGTCAACTCCTGTTATTTCGTCGGATCCTGTGAATGGGAAGCCTGGGGTCCCACGCCGTCCGTGATCGCATTTTTCAACTTTGCGTGGGGCACCCACCCCATTTCGCCATTGGTAGTGACTACCTTGTACCAATCCGTACGACTTTTGAGCAGACGCAATGCCTCGTGTTTTTCCGCCACATGAAATACGGGATAACCCCTGCCGGGCCCCGTGTGCATGTCTATGTAAGGTGCACCCACGGTTACAGTCACGCCTTTTTTCCCCGCAAACTGTTCTCCTCCAAATAGGGAAACATCCCCGGCAACGGTCGAAGACGTCAATGCAATGAGCAGCAGGGCCGGTAGCTTTCCCCAAAGCCGGTGCCAGCCTGTATCAGCCTTGATAGATGGATGCCACGAGTTCTGCTTTTCCATATGACCTCGTAGGTCTTTGCATCGGGGAATCGAAGAGATGGTGCCAGATGTTTGAATCCTTGCCAGTTTGTGCCTTGTCCGCAGTGATTAGTTCCTCGGGTGCGGCTGGCGGCTGCGACTGTTCAGCAAAGGAATGTTCAGCAGAGGAGTGTTCAGCAAAGGAATGTTTAAAAAGAAAGCGTTCAATAAATAACCAATCCTGTGAAATTTCAGTGTACTGGCATCTCTTGCATCTATCCGGCACACAAATTTCCAAAAATAGGCTATCCTGAATTTGAGGAGCGGCCGAAATAGGAAGTTTGGAGATTCATGACTGTATTAACGGAAGCCTTACCGATTTTATTGCTAAAAGCCCGAGAAAATTCACTGGCCTATGTACGGCCGATACTTCAGGATCATGGTCTCAGTGAACCCCAATGGCGCGTTCTGCGAGTGCTGTACCACAACCCTCCCATGAATGCACAGCGACTGGCGGAAGCGAGTTATATTCTCAGCCCGAGCCTATCGCGCATTCTCAGCCGTTTTGATGTTGACGGGCTGATACTTCGCAATGTCTCCAGTGCCGATCAGCGCTCGGTGAACATTAAGTTGAGCGCCAAGGGTCGACGTCTGTGTGAGCGCTTACTGCCGAAACTCGCCAGTTGCTATCAGACGATGAAAGAAGAGTCGGGCTCCGACAAGATCGAACAACTGACTCAGCTTTTGCAGCAGTTTATTGCCGAGCCCGCGGACCAGTGATCCGACCAGGGTAATCCCATGGCAGGCACGGATGCTTTCACACCCGTGCCGCACATCTTTGTTCCCTGCATTCCGGGAACCCGCCCGTACTTCGGTGTCTATTGACCAAAGCTGTCGCTGTGACGGCGCTTCACGACTCAGGAGACCACGGCCATGCAGGATCCCCGCACCGCCTACGCGCAACCCCCCTTTATTGACGAACACCAGCAATCCATTCCCGGAGAAGAACTGAAACTGCGCCACCCGGCGGATCACGGCGAGGAGTCCTATCGTGGCCGCGCCCGCCTGAGTGGTCGCAAGGCCCTGATCACCGGGGGTGATAGTGGTATCGGCCGAGCCGTGGCGATCGCCTATGCCAAAGAGGGCGCGGATGTCGCTATCGCCTATTGGCAGGAAGACGAGGATGCGCGGGAGACCTGTGCACAGGTGGAAAGGGCCGGGCGCAAGGCGGCGGCCATCCGCTGCGATCTGGCGCAAGCCGATGAATGCCGGCGAGCGGTTGCGGAGGCACAAAAGGCACTGGGCGGGCTCGATGTTCTGGTCAACAATGCCGCCTATCAGGGCGAGGCGGTAGACAGGTTTGAAGACTTGTCCGGCGAGCGTATAGACCGAACCTTCCGCACCAATATTATCGCCATGTTTCATCTGATCCAGGCGGCACTGCCGCACCTGCCAGCGGGGGCCAGCATTATCAACACCAGCAGCGTGCAAGGCTTCATGCCCTCGGCCTCCATTCTGGATTATGCCGTCACCAAGGGAGCCATCGCGACCCTCACCCGCGGCTTGGCCCAGGAACTGATCAATCGCGGTATCAGAGTGAACTCGGTGGCTCCCGGCCCCGTGTGGACGCCGCTGCCGATACAATCCTTCTCCGACGACAAGATCCAGTCCTTCGGGGAGAAACACCACATGGGTCGCCCGGCGCAGCCGATTGAAATGGCCAGTGCCTTTGTTTTTCTGGCCAGCGACGAGGCCTCCTACATCAACGGCGAGATCCTCAACGCCTCCGGCGGCAAACCTTACTGATACTTCCATCGAAGGCTCGCTGGCAGACAGACTCTCGGTCATACTAAATTTGCTTGCAGCTTGCAGCTTGCAGCTTGCAATTGGACACCATTTACCGTTTAATTGGTAAAGCCAATTTAACACTAGATTTACCACTGGAAAGCTATCCAAAGAGAGGCATCATGCAAGAAACCTGGCGCTGGTTTGGCCCCGATGATTCCGTGAGCCTGACAAACATCCTCCAGGCCGGCGCGTCCGGTGTCGTCACCTCATTGCATGAAATCCCGACCGGCGCCGCTTGGCCCCTGGCCGCTATTCAGGCGCGCAAGCAGCTGATCGAAGAACATGGCCTGACCTGGGCCGTGGTCGAGAGTGTGCCTGTGCACAACGATATCAAGACCCGGACCGGCCAATACCGGCAGTATCTCGAAAACTACAAGACGTCCCTGCGCCACCTGGGCGAGGCCGGCGTGACGACCGTGTGCTACAACTTCATGCCGGTGGTTGACTGGACCCGAACCAACCTGAGTTATCAGTTGCCGAATCAGAGCCAGGCATTGCGTTTTGAAATGACGGATTTTGCCGCTTACGATGTCTACATGCTCAAGCGGAAAAATGCCGAGCAGGACTATGCACCGGACGTTCTGGAACGGGCGAAGACGAGATTCTTTGCCATGAGCGCGGCAGAGCAGCAATTACTGGAAAAAAACATCATCGCCGGCCTGCCGGGCGGGGAAGGTTCCTATACCCGGGAAAGCATCGGTGCCGCCATCGACCAGTTTATCCAACTGGGTAACGATGGCATGCGCGCCAACCTCTTCGCGTTTTTGCGTGAAGTTGTGCCGGTGGCCGAGGAAGCCGGTGTGCGCCTGTGCATTCACCCCGACGATCCACCCTTCTCCCTGTTCGGTTTGCCGCGCGTGGTTTCCACCGCCGATGACGCCCGCGCACTGCTGGATGCCGCGCCCAGCGAGGCCAACGGCCTTACGCTCTGCGCTGGCTCCTATGGCGCTCGCGGCGATAATGATCTGGTGCGTATGGCCGAGGAGTTTGGATCACGCATCTATTTCGTCCATCTGCGCAACGTCAAACGTGAGGCGGACGGCTCCTTTTACGAGTCCGAGCATCTGGATGGCGACAATGACATGGTGGGACTCGTCGACGCACTTCTGGCGGAAGAAGACAGGCGCCGGGCGAGTGGCCAGGCGGCCCTGGAAATTCCCATGCGCCCCGATCACGGGCATCTGATGGGGGACGAAATCGGCAGGGCCGGAGTCAATCCCGGCTATTCATTCGCCGGGCGCATGAAAGGTCTGGCGGAGTTGCGCGGTGTGATACATACACTGGAAGTGGTGCGACAGCGCGCCAAAATTTAATATTGGCCGTGTAGGTGGGATTAGTGTAGGTCGGGTTAGAGGTGAGTTCCACGAACCTCGTAACCCGACATTGGATTGGTTACGCCATTAATTCCGGGCAACCGCATTGGTTGCCGCAACCTTGACCTCCTCTTGCTGGGGCAGGTTGTTGGGCAGCCACAGCAAAGGGTGCCGCACGGGGAGCTTGCTCAGCAACTGATAATTTTCAGGGTCGGCCTCCAGAGGCTGCCAACTGCTGAGATAGGAGCTGTCGGTATAGGCGAGGGCCGCGAATGCCAGCGACGCGTGGCGTGCGGAAGCAGAATTGGTGCCGACGGCCGCCGCCTGGGAATCGGCAGGTGCGGCTTTCTCCAACCCGGTTTTGTCAAACCCGGTTTTCTCAAAATAGGGCAGCAGGTTTTTTACGGCCCGGGCCATGCCGCGACCATCTTTAGCTCGGTAGTGCCACAGATTATCTTCCTTGGTCGACGCGATCTGGGCCACGGTTGCCATGCCATCCACAACAAAGAGCGCATCGCCTTCGTCGGCCGCGGCAGGGAAACCGCCTTCGGCCGCCACCACCTCAAACTGTTGCTTGAAGTTCGCACGGATTTGCGCCAGTTGCGCCTTGTTGCCCAGCAGGTCCGCGATAGCGGCCGCCTGCATGGTCCAGGCGACGGCATCGGCTCGATTTTCACCGGAGGCAGGGTGCTTGTTCAGCCATGCCAGGTAATCCGCAAACCAGGCCCGGATCACGCGCTCATCGTCAACGTGAATGATCTTGTAGGCGCTCATGACCTTGATGCTGCGAGCGATTTCCGTCAGATGGATGGTGTCGCGAATGGCATTGTGGTTCGCGGTCGTGGCGGCATCCAGATTCGGATTCATGCGCGTGGCGGGATCCACGAACCAGGCGCGCAGGTGTTGGGACGCCTTGTCGCTGTATTCACGATTGCCGCTGATCAGAAACGATGACGTCAGGGTGGCGACAATATTACTGAAACGGATCAGGTTCTCGCGGTGGGCGACAAAGGGTTCCTCGGTTGTCGTGGTTCCGGGCGCCGAGGAGTAGAAGTCGTGGGGACCGCCACTGCTGTCCTTACTGGGGAAAGACGTGATGGTAACCGGACCCGCGGACAGGCAGCTCTGCAATTTGCGATCGAGCCGGGCAATCTCGGTATCCAGAATGATTTCAGCCGCAGTGGGAGGCGGTTCGGGCAAAGGCTGAACGACTTCCTGCTGGGCGCAGGCGGTCACCAGGCACAGCAACAGGCTTGTTGCCAGGGATTTCACGGCCAGGGAAGCGGAAACAGGCTGAAAACGACTCGATGCAGGCACGGAGCAGTGGGTCCTCTCTACTTGGGGTACTGAAATGGGGTACCAGACGAAGGCAGCGGCGAGGGCCGCATGGATGACTTTTAATATAGTCGGGGATGGGGTTGCGGCCAGGCCGCTTATGGGAATTGTGACTCATCTCAAGCTCTAATTGGGCGCTGGGTGAATTGGCGCACAAAAAAGCCCCGCGGCGCGGGGCTCAACTTGACACATCTCTTCCGGTTTACGTTTCGCGGTCGAACAAACTTTTAATCCAGATTGCGCAAAATGGTCTCCACCATTTTCTTGGCGTCGCCGAAGAGCATCATGGTGTTGTCGCGGAAGAAGAGTTCGTTTTGAACCCCGGCATAGCCGGCGGCCATGCCGCGTTTGACGAAAAGCACCGTGCGCGCCTTGGCCACATCCAGAATCGGCATGCCAAAAATCGGGCTCTGCGGATCCGACTTGGCGGCGGGGTTGGTCACATCGTTGGCGCCGATCACAAAGGCCACGTCCGCGGTCTGGAAGTCGTTGTTGATATCCTCCAGTTCGAACACTTCATCGTAAGAGACATTGGCTTCCGCCAACAGCACATTCATGTGACCGGGCATGCGTCCCGCCACCGGGTGAATGGCGTACTTTACGCTGACGCCGGCCTTCTTCAACTCATCACCCATTTCGCGCAGGGCGTGCTGCG
>CAZEWY010000199.1:0-6004 GCA_964515945.1 uncultured Cellvibrionaceae bacterium | reverse complement strand
AACAGGAATGCCAGGCCACAATTAGCGCAACACAGCTGATCAAACCATAAAGGGAGGAGAGAATGGTCTGGGAGAACAAAAACTGAGCGGCTATGGCGATAAAGCCAATAAAGATGATTAGCAGGAAATCCCGGCGCTGACGGGCTTCCACCAGTTTGAGCACAAAAGCGGACAACAGCAGCCCCACCATGGGCTCGACACCCATGCTGACGCCGTATTGCAGCAATAGCCCGCCGATGGACAGCAGACCCAGCAGACCTTTGACGAGATTGCCGGGATAGCGCCAGATCCCCCGATAAACCTGCACACGAATGACCACCGCCAGAAGCCAGATCAAGCCCAGCCACAAAGGCAAGTAAACAAACAGGGGCGCTATGACAATGCCCTGGGCAACCAATAGACAAGCCAGCGTCTGGCGTTGGACCTGAGGGCTGACGGACTCGTCCATCAGTGGCCTCCGTAGAGGGCGAGAGCCGTGAGCAGCGCGCGCTTGTGGGCGGGGCCGGAACCGGGCTCGATGCGTGAGCCGGGAATCTCCAGCCCATAGCTGATACCCAACTGTTCATAATGCAGCACCCAGTGACACAGGGTCGACAGCCGCTGCTCAGTATCAAGTCCGGCCAAACTGTCCCAGGTCAACCAGGCCTGGGGGCTGAGGCTGCGACTGAATTCCTTGCTCATGAGGCCCTTGCCCCGGGCATAGTGTTTCCAGGCCACCTGCCTGAGAGGGTCCCCCGCCTGATAGTTGCGCAAACCGCTGAAATCGTCGCCACCGGATATTGTTGCCGCGGACTCCCGTTCATCCTCGACAGAATGCGGCATGGGCTCCCGCAGGTTTTTCGGTTCCGGGAACACCAGGGCACTGGCTTCCAGGTTCAACCAGGTCCAACAGCGCAGCAACCCCAAGGGAAAAACGGTTTCCAGACGCAGTCGGCCGGGACGTAAATAGCCACGCCGGCTGGCAAAGGCACAGACGGGAACGCGTTTGTGCTCTTCGGCATCAATCGCAACCATGGCGGGCAGCTCATCCTGCCAGGCAATGGCAATGGCATCCTTGGCCCCGCGGCCGGGATTGCGGACATCCAGATGAAACGCCACCTCCTGCCCGGCAAATACCGGATCGGCGTCGTGCCAGTGAATTTCAAGGCCGGAAAGATTGCCGTGTGTACGCAGAATGGTCAGCACAAAAAGACCGGACAGCAACCAGCACAAGCCGAGAATCAGGTTGTTCTGGTAGTTGGTGCCAAGCATCCACAGAATGACTATCAAGCCTAAAAAAACAAAGCCTATGGCCGTGGGAAAAATATACAGTTTGTCCCGGCCCAGACGGTGCTGGCGAGCCGGCGGCGCGCGCCTGTCCAGCCAGTGAAAGAAGAAATTCCGCCAGCGCTGGCGCAAGTCAGTCAACATGATTCCGACTCAGCCGAGTACATCAACGCTCTTCAGCAGATAGTCGGCCAGAACCTCCGGGCCTTCGCCGCCCTGGCTGCCGCGCACGCGGTGCCCGACCACGGCGGGCAGCACGATCTGGATATCTTCCGGCACCACATAGTCGCGCTGGTGAACCACCGCCCACCCCTTGGCCGCCCGCAGCAGCGCCAGAGCGCCCCGGGGCGACAGGCCAAAACCGAAGCGGGTATCCGTGCGCGTGAAATCCACCAGACGCTGAAGGTAGTCCAGCAACTGGTCCGTCGCCTTCACTTGATTGACCTGCTGCTGAATTTCCAGCAGTTGACTCTGTGTGATCACCGGCTGCATCTTGCGCAGGCGCTCCCGGGGATCCACCCCCTGAAAAAGCTGGCGCTCGGAAGCGCGGCTGGGATAACCCAGAGTAATGCGCATCAGGAAACGATCGAGCTGGGATTCCGGCAAGGGATAGGTGCCCGCCTGGGACAGGGGATTCTGGGTAGCTATCACGAAGAATGGCGAGGGCAGTGGACGGCTCTGCCCCTCGACCGTCACCTGCCCCTCTTCCATGGCTTCCAGAAGCGCACTCTGGGTCTTGGGTGTTGTGCGGTTGATTTCATCGGCCAACAGCACCTGGGTAAACACCGGCCCGGGATGAAAGTGAAAGCTGTTCTGTTCCCGGTCGAACACCGCCACGCCGAGAATATCCGCCGGCAGCAGGTCGCTGGTGAACTGCACCCGTTCATAGGTCAGGCCCAGAACTCCCGCCAGACTGTGCGCCAGGGTTGTCTTGCCCATGCCCGGCAAATCTTCAATCAACAGATGCCCGCGTGCAAAGAGACAGGCCAGGGCGAGCTTGATGTGCTGCTCCTTGCCCAAAAGTATCTCGCCGACAGCATTGACCACACGGCTGATTGTATTTTGCAAAGCGCTTACTCCTCTGGAATCCTTGGCCAATACCTACGAATCAGACAACAGCAACCGGAAGTTATCCAGATACAGGTTGATGGGATTTTCCGGCTGGGGAACATACAAAAATAGCAGGGTGATATTGCCCATATCCAGGGCCCGTTCATCTGGCGCGCCGCGCACCTCGTTCAGAGGAATACGCAGAGTGTTCAGGCCTGGCACGATTGCGTATTTCCGCTCAAAGTTGTCACCGCCACCGTCATAATGCCTGTCGTCAATGCGCAGGGAAACCGTAAGCGGCTGACTGTAGGGGGAATAAATCTGAAAGCTTATGGCATCGTATTGCCGCCAGTCGGCGACGGGGGGACGCAGATAAATACCCGGCCAGGGTCCGCTGGTGACTTTCAGAAGCCCTACGCGGGTCCGATTGTCGCGCCAGTTCCGGGGGGCATCCACAACCGACAACTCAGCCGCGCCCTGCACTTCAACAAATCCCGTCAGAGTCCCCCGGTCAAAATCCAGCAGATCCGGAAATGCCTGCTCACGCTGCCACTGGGCATAAAGCTGCAACGGCTGGGCAAATACAACGGCGGCGATCAGGGCGCACAGCAAAAGCCAGTGCCGAATCAGGGTTCCATTGGCGATCCGCCAGATGATATAGCCAGTGCCGATACCGGCCATATCCAGCGAAATATCCAGCCAACTGGCATTGCGGCCAAAAAACGGCTGCAGGATTTCGATCAGGCTACCCAGAGCCAGAGCAGCCACGGCAACACTCAAATCAGCTCGGGCAGACCTGTCATGGCGAAATATCCAGCGCAAACTCAAAAACAGCAGCGCAAAAGAGGGAAAATGCAGAAGGTTTTGCAGGTTGTTCGGCAGGCCCGTCGCGTCGGGCAACTGTCGACTCAGAAAAAACAGCGAGAAGAGGACGCTGACCACAATGGCCAGCATCCAGGGCCGATACCGGGAAAGCCTGTCGGCTTTGGGTCCCAGCACCCTAAAGTGCGGCAAAACCGCGCTGAAAATCTTTGACCAGGTCCTGCCGATCCTCCAGTCCCACAGCGATGCGGATAAGACCTTCACTGATTCCCGCCGCCACCTTGTCCTCGGCGGACAAGCGCCCATGGGTGGTGGTCGCCGGATGCACTATGGTGGTTTTGGTATCGCCCAGATTTGCGGTCAAGGACATCAGCTTGACGCCATTGATAAAGCGCCAGGCCTGTTCGCGACCACCTGTCAACTCGAACGACAGAACGCCGCCGAAGGCGCTCTGCTGTTTGGCGGCAAGTTCATGACCGGGGTGAGAGCTGAGCCCCGCATAGTAAACCCGCTCCACCCGGGACTGCTGTTGCAGCCACTCCGCCAGCGCCTGTGCGTTGGCCGAATGAGCCTCCATGCGCAGGCGCAGGGTCTCCAGGCCCTTGCTGAACACCCAGGCATTGAACGGACTCATGCTGGGGCCACAGGTACGTATAAAGCCCTGCACTTCCGCCATGGCGTCACGCTTGCCCACCACGGCGCCGCCCAGACAACGACCCTGCCCGTCGAGGTATTTGGTGGCCGAATGAATAATGATGTCAGCCCCCAACTCCAGCGGTTTTTGCAGAGCCGGTGTGCAGAAGCAGTTGTCCACCACCAGCAGGCTGCCATTCCGGTGCGCAAGATCAGCGAGAAAGCCAATATCTGCGACGTGGCAAAGCGGATTGGACGGCGTTTCCACAAACAGCAGACGGGTCTTGGGTGTGATGGCGGCGGTCCATTGATCGGCATCGGTCAAATCCACCAGGCTCACGTCCACACCAAATTTCTGCATGTACTTGGTAAACAGATTTGTGGTGGTGCCAAAAACACTGCGTGAACAGATAACATGATCACCAGCGGCGAGCAGCGCCATGCAGGTGCTGAGAATGGCGGCCATGCCCGAGGCAGTCCCCACACCTTTCTCGCCACCCTCCAAGGCGGCGATGCGCTCCTCGAAGGTGCGCACGGTCGGGTTGGTATAGCGCGAATAGACATTACCCGTCTGCTCGCCAGTAAAGCGCGCGGCGGCCTCCTCGGCCGAACCGAAAACATAACTGGAGGTGGCGAATATAGCGTCGCTGTGTTCGCCCTCATTGGTGCGGTGAACACCCGCGCGAATAGCCAGAGTATCCAGCCCCGCTCCGTCCAGCGCGTCGCCTTCTTGTGAATTTCTATCTGTCATGACTTCTCTCTCGACGTTTTTCCATTTACTGTCATTGCCACAAACTCCGAAGACATGGATCCGGTATTTACTGTTGTGACCGTCGCCAGCATGGATGCTGGCGCAGAGCCTACAGGGACGTATTTACGGCGTGTCACAGCAGTGAATGCCGGATTCATGTCTCCCCCAACACCACGAGGCAGGTTATTTAGCGGTGGGTCAAATAATCAGGATAGGGGCGGCGGCCCGTTTGGCATTGGGAGGGATCTTTCAAAAACGCGGTAAATACATCCATGTAGCTCCCGCGCGTCATCCCTGACGCGAGGGTTTTGAAAGATCCCTCCCAACGCCAAACTCCCTCTGTCGTTCCAAACACGCTTCCGACAACCGGCTAGTCATTATGCATTCCCACCATGGCATCCTGACCAATCCCCGCTGATCCGCTGCTGTGTTTGGCGGAATCATTACGGGCGGCTTCGAGCTTGCGTAGATAGTAATCGTCGACGTCGCCAGTAATATATTCCCCATTGAAAACCGCGCAGTCAAACATGGAAATGCCCGTGTTACCTTCGGCCGAGGCGGCAACCAAATCCTCGAGATCCTGGTAAATCAGCCAGTCCGCGCCAATTTCCGCGCAGATCTCATCGTCGTTGCGACCGTGGGCAATCAACTCGCGGGCCGACGGCATATCTATGCCATAGACATTGGGATATTTTACCGCCGGCGCCGCCGAGGCGAAATAGACCTTGGCGGCACCCGCATCCCGCGCCATCTGGATAATCTGCTGACAGGTCGTACCGCGTACAATGGAGTCATCCACCAGCAGCACGTTCTTGCCGCGAAACTCCAAATCGATCGCATTGAGTTTCTGCCGCACGGATTTCCGACGCTGCTGTTGTCCCGGCATGATAAATGTGCGGCCGATATAGCGGTTCTTGACCAGCCCTTCCCGGAACTTGACGCCCAGATTGTGCGCCAAGGCCTGCCCGGCCACGCGGCTGCTATCGGGAATCGGAATCACCACATCGATATCATGGTCCGGGCGCAGGCGCAGTATCTTGTCGGCCAGGCGTTCGCCTTGGCGCAGGCGCGCCTTATAAACGGAAACGCCATCCATGATCGAATCCGGGCGCGCGAAATAGACATGCTCAAAAATACAGGGGCTCAGTTGCGGATTATCCGCGCACTGCCGAGTGTGCAATTGCCCGTCGACGGTGATGTAAATGGCTTCGCCGGGGGCGACGTCACGAATCAGTTTGAAGCCCAGCACATCCAGAGCCGCACTCTCGGAGGCGATCATATATTCGATACCGCCGTCGGTTTCGCGACCGCCGAACACCAGTGGCCGGATGCCGTTGGGGTCGCGGAAGGCCAGGACACCGTAGCTGGCAATCAAAGCAACCACCGCGTAACCGCCGCGCACCCGCTTGTGGACACCGGCCACGGCCGCAAAAACATCTTCCGGAGCGGGGCGCAACTTGTCCTGCACCGCCAGCTCATGAA
>CAZEWY010000198.1:0-6063 GCA_964515945.1 uncultured Cellvibrionaceae bacterium | reverse complement strand
GAACAGGAGCTGGCCGTATTTGATGCGCAGCCACAATATCAGGTGGCGCATATTCTGATTGAAGACAGCGAAAACACGGAGAAAATCGAAAAAGTGCAGGCTGCCTTGGATTCCGGTGAAGAATTCAGCGAAGTCGCCAAGGAGTATTCGGAAGACCTGGGCAGTCGTGATAGCGGTGGCTTTCTCGGCAAACTGATTGCTGACGCATTTCCCGCACCTTTTGTTAAGGCGGTCCAGGCGCTGGATGAAGGAGAAATTTCAGGGTCGGTACAAACCGAAGCAGGCACCCACATTATCAAGGTGACCGAAAAGCGTGTGCCGACTGCGCCCACCTTCGAAGAACGAAAAGCGGATATTGCGGAAAGCCTGCGACGATCGCTGGCCGAGCAGGAACTCGTTGAGCTGACCGAGCGATTGGATGAACTGACGTACAGTGCCTCCGATCTGCAGGAGGCGGCTGAAACTCTGGATCTTGAAATCAAGTCCACACCCTTGTTTTCACGCACTGGTGGCGAAGGGCTGGCGGGTTTTCCCGCGGTACAGCAAGCTGCGTTTTCTGATGATGTCCTGAAGGAAGGCCATAACAGTGCCGTATTGGAGTTGCCGGAGAATCGACTCGTTGTACTTAGGATTGCCGATCACCAAGCCGAGCGTATCAAGCCCCTGAGTGAGGTCACCGAAGTGGTGCGCAACCAGCTGCTCGCCACCAAAACCGGCGAAGCCCTGGCTGAACTGGCCAGCGAGATCGCGGCCGAAATTGCCCAGGGTACACCGGCCACCGAGGTTGCCGAAACACGGGATTTGGCTTATGAGGAAAAACAAGACGTCAGTCGTAGCTCCGTCGATGTTGACCGCTCAATACTCCGCCCCTTGTTCTCCATGCCGCGCCCCGCGAATGATCAGCCCGCGTTGGAACAATTCCCGCTACCCAATGGTGATTACCTGGTGCTGGGGCTGACGGATGTGAAAGCCGGCTCGATGGATTCCATCGAGGAGGCCCAGTTGTCGGCCATGCGCGCGCAGCTCTCGGGTCAGACCGGTGATTATGAAGCGACTGTCTATGAAAACCACGTGGTGTCTTCGGCCGCTATAGAGATCCACTGATTTCGGGATCGGCAGACATCGGACGGCCCTTGAATGGGCCGTTTTCTTTTTTCAGAGGCTTTTAGATATTAAGAACCTGGAGATCCGGCAGGGTGCCAGCCCCCAGGTATTGCGGCAGATTCGCCTGTAGTCGCGGCCATGTCGGTGATGGCGCCGTCATTACGACGCCGTGAGCTCCTTCATATTTTTTCTCCTCCTGAACCAGTTGGGCCAGCCAATAGCCGACGCGTCGCGCTATAGCCTCACCAGAATCGATCCACTGAAACTGGCGGGGCAGCGCCAATTCCTTGAGTTCGGTCGCCAATAACGGGAAATGCGTGCAGGCAAGGATGATGGTGTCCATGTCCCGGGCTCTGGGGGCGTCGATCAGGCGCTGGAGCTCCCGGGAGAGGATGCTCATGTTGAGCGGCTGTCCGAGAAGTTTGCGCTCAGCCTGCAAGACCAGATCGCTGCTTCCGTGTAAGATAAGGGTGCAGTCAGCGGCGTGATCCGCGATCAACTGGTGGGTGTACGGACGTGAAACGGTGGCAGGAGTGGCGAGCAGGCCAATGATTTTGGACGTGCTAAGTTGCGCCGCGGGTTTCACGGCTGGAACCACGCCGACGAAAGGTACCTCGAAACGGCTGCGCAGGTGGGGCAGGGTAAGGGTACTCGCGGTATTGCAGGCAATGACTATGACATCGGGTTGTGTCATTTGGATCAGCCGGTCCATCAGTTGCTCTACCCGCCCGATCAGCCAGTCAGCCGTTTTATTGCCATAAGGAAACTGCGCATTATCCGAAGCGTAGGTCAGTTTGCACTGAGGGTAGGCGGACTCTATTTCACGGGCCACGCTCAAACCGCCGACACCTGAGTCAAAGATCAATACGTGAGGATGGGAGTTCATGGGTAGCGGTATAACGTCCTGCGAATTAAGTATTCATTGTGAGCATTCGGATACTTCTCGACTCGATTGCCAGATAATATCAGACACCAAAGAGTAATACAGCTTGTGATAGACACCATTGTTCAAACCAGCAATCTCGGGCATGTCGCCACCGCCTTTGCGCTGGGTGCGCTATTCGCGGCATTGCTTGCCGTATTTATCATGCGCATGAGACAGGTGCGATTCCGGTCGCAGGTGGAACGGCAGCAGAGCGAACGCCAGTTTGAAACTGTGCAGTTGCAGCGGGAAGTGGAGGACCTTCGTCAAAAACTTTCTGCTGCCCAGGCCTTGCACACCGAGGAGCAACAGAAACTGAGAGTCGCCGAACTGGAGGCGCGCAAACTGGATGCAGATCTTTCCGCGGCGAATGCCACTTTGCAGGGTTTGGGTAAATTGCAGGAGCGCTTTGACCTGACCAATGAGGAAGTCAAAACTCTGCGCGAACGTAACGCCCAGCTGGAAACCCGACTGGAAGAACATTACAAACAGCGCAGCGAGGAACAGCAACTTTTGGCGGACGCCAGGAAAGCATTGACTCAGGAATTCGAGCGGACGGCCAACCGCATTTTTGACGCAAAGCAGCAACAATTCAGCAGTTCCAGCAAGGTGAACCTCGAACAGGTGTTGTCGCCATTCAAGCAGCAACTCGGGGACTTTCACAAGCGGGTGGAGGACATATACCACAAGGAAAATTCCCAGCGCAATCAGCTGGTCGGGCAGATTGCCGAACTGCAAAAGCAGGCCCAGCAGATCAGCAATGATGCGGTCAATCTTGCCAGGGCCCTCAAAGGTGACAACAAAGCCCAGGGCAACTGGGGCGAGATTATTCTTGAGCGTTTGCTTGAGCAGTCGGGGCTCGAGAAGGGGCGGGAATACGAGACTCAGGTGTCTTTGCAAAATGCCAGCGGTCGGCGGTTTCAACCCGATGTTATTGTCCGGCTGCCGGAGAACAAGGATATTATCATCGACTCCAAGGTCTCTTTGCTGGATTATGAAAAATACTATTCCTGCGACTCGGAGCAGGAGCGGGAAGTGGCGGTGAAAAGCCATATCGAATCCCTGCGCACTCACATTCGCGCTCTGAGCATTAAAGAATATGAAGGGCTCGAAGGCGTGAGAACGCTGGATTTCGTCTTTATATTCATTCCGGTGGAAGCCGCTTATCTGCTGGCAATGCAGCACTCGCCCTCGCTGTTCAAGGAAGCCTATGACAAGAATATTGTTCTGGTGAGTCCATCCAGTTTAATGGTAGCCCTGCGCACGGTGGAAACCATCTGGCGACATGAAAAGCAAAACCGGAACGCGGAGAAAATGGCCACCAGTGCAGGTCGGCTCTATGACCAGTTTGTGATGGTCGGCAAGGCCTTGGAGGAACTCGGCGGCTGCCTCAATCGGGCGCAGGATTCCTATGACACCACCTGGAAACGCCTGTCCGGAGGGCGTGGAAATTTGCTTCGCCGCATGGAGGATATACGCAAGCTGGGTGCCAAAACCAGCAAGAGTTTACCAGAATCACTGGCGCGTGAACTGGATGTGGATTTGCTCGAACAGGTAGACGACGAGGTTGATCAGGTAAAACGGATTGCCGCTGACGGTGATGACAATGATGATTGACCTCCTGATCGGGTGCGCGATTGTCGTGGTGCTGATTCTGGCAGCCATCGCCGTGATACTGCACTGGCGGCTGTACCGTTTGCGCAAGGCACGCCGGGCGGAGGAGCAGCAGGCATTGGAGAAACGCATCAGCCAGAAACAGCGTATCAATCGCAGCATACAGATTATTGCCCGGGCACTGGAAACGGAGCAGGTTGGCGCGACGGAAGCCAGTATCAGAATCAGTGTTTTACTCGACGCCTTGGACGTCGACGAAGCCACCAAGGATGAATTTTCGGCATTTTATCAACTGGCGAAAGAGGCAGCCCATATTCCGATTCTGGATGCCTGGAAGGCGTTGCCCAAGCATAAGCGCAAGGCATTTGACGCGGAACTGCTGGTCCTGGAAGAAAAATACCAGGACTTTGTGCTGGACGCCGCCGGGCGTATCCGGGGACGCGAACTGTAAGTTTCGCTCGTCTCGTTGGGACAGCGCTCAACGCCTGTGCAGCAGCACACCGCATTCGCGATGATCCGTATAGGGAAACTGATCAAAAAGAGCGAACCGTCGCAACTCATGGGTTGCGAATAGAGTTGCTAGGTCCCGGTGCAGCGTTTGCGGATTGCACGAAATATAGATGATATTGTCGTAGTTTTTTGCCAGTGCCAATGTTGTCTCATCCAGACCGGCCCTTGGTGGGTCCACGAACAGAGTCGTGAAATCATAATCGTCCAGATTGATTTCCCGGAGCCGGCGAAATTCCCTCACACCATTCATTGCCTGTGTCAGTTCCTCGCTCGACATGCGAATAATCTGCACATTGCCGATATTGTTTGTATCAAGATTGGCGAGTGCGGTATTGACCGAGCTTTTGGAAATCTCAGTGGCCAAAATACGGCGGAACCGGGTTGCCAGCGGCAGGGTGAAGTTGCCGTTGCCACAATACAGTTCCAGCAGGTCGCCATCCAGCGGGGCCGCGGCATCGACCGCCCAGTTCAGCATTTTTTCGCAGACCGTTGCATTGGGCTGGCTGAAAGCCGCTTCCACCTGACGGTAGTGGAAGTCTCGTCCTTTGATATGGAAGGTTTCGTTGACGTAATCCCGTCCCACGACAATCTTTTGTTTCCTGCTTCGGCCAACAATGCTGATTTGAAGCTTTTGTGCCAGTGATTCGGCAAGGGATATCCAGGTATCGCTCAGCGGTCGGTGATAGATCAGCGTTACAACGGCCTCGCCGAGTGTGGATGTCAGAAATTCCGCCTGAAAAAGTCGATCACGCAGTGCATCCGATTCATCCACGGCTTCCAGGATCCGCGGCATAAGGTCATTGATGGTATGGGTGGCGACGGGGAAGTCCGTGATGGTGAACGGCTTTTTGGATTGGCCGGGCTCGAACATCGCGTAACTGACACTTTCATCAGACAGCCACACCTTGAACTCGGCGCGCATCCGGAAATGGCTCGCGGGTGAACTGTAGACCTCCAACGCCGGTGGCTGAAACTCGGTGAACTCCGCTTCCGTCAGCGTCACCTTCTCCTGTAACAGGGCTTCATATTTGTCTGGATAGACGCGATGGACCGACATTGAGTGACCTTGCTTGAGTGAGTAGACTGAGTTATGTGTAACGGCAAAGGGCGCTATTATAGGTGTGCCGCAGATACATCACCACAGATCATCAGGGGAGCCGACAATGATCGAGCACTTATCGGTGCCTGTCGAGGGGCAGGGGCTGTACGATATTACCTCCAGAGTCACTGAACTTGTCGCCAGGGGCGGGCAGTCAGAAGGCCTGTGCACGCTGTTCATCCGGCATACTTCCGCCAGCCTGTTGATCCAGGAAAATTACGACCCAAGCGTTCAGGTGGACCTGCAGAACTGGATGAATCGGCTGGTTCCCGAAGGTGACCGCCTCTACACCCACACGGCCGAGGGTCCCGATGACATGCCGGCACACATCAAGACGACACTGACCAATGTTTCCTTGGGTATCCCCATCATCAATGGACGGCTGGCTCTGGGAACCTGGCAGGGTATCTATCTGTGGGAGCATCGCAGCCATGGGGGTAGCAGAGAGCTGATTGTACATCTCGCGCCTTAACCTTTGAGGCGGCGACCTAGAGGCAATTGGTCGGCCGCGGCAAGCCGGCGATTTTGCTGGCTACCTTGGCTGGACTGCCGGGAAATAACTGTAAAAGATAGATGCTGCGCGCCTTGTCGGCGCCCAGATGTTGGCTCAGATAGCGGGTGAGGGGGCGCATAGCCGGGGAGAGCTGGTACTCCTGATAAAAAGCCCGAAGCTGTTCCAGTACTTCCCAATGGGCATCGCTGAGTAAGATACCCTCGGCCACGGCGATAACCTCGGCCACAGAAGGTAACCAATCCTCAAAATAGCGCAAATAACCCTCCTTGTCAGTGACTATGTCACGCCCAGCAACATGAA
>CAZEWY010000197.1:0-6151 GCA_964515945.1 uncultured Cellvibrionaceae bacterium | reverse complement strand
ACGTGGTCCATTGCAATCCCGGTGTGGCTTACATCGCCAAATAACCCGCCCCATCCCGCAATGCAGCTTCAAGTTATTTATTGTCAAGCTGTGCCTGAACCCGCGCCCGCAATTGGGCATCCTGCGTCACCCGCTGGGCAATTTTCCGGTATTCTTCAAGTGACATGTCATTTTGTGTCACCGCGTCCTGCATCTTCTTTTCCGCCTCCTGCTGCAATTCCCGGGTCTCGTCAGCGTCGGTAATCGACTTCATTCGTCGTGTATAGTCAGACTGGATCTTTGTGACATCTGAATAGGCATCGACAAATCGCGCAATGGTTGCATCGTCCACTTTTACCCCATCATTCTGGGCGCTGACGTGGGCGCCAAGAATCAGAAATGCAATGGTGACTGAAGTGGTAAGAATACGGGTGAGTCTGGATGGCATATGCATGCTCCTTTGAGGCAGTTTTTCGGAATCTTTCTATTGCGCATTGCATGCCTTATGCCAAAAGATAATATATCTCAATCCTGTATGCCCGGCCATCGATGATTTGGCGTTTACTTTGTGTCCAATTTGGCAACTTTCGTACTTCTTTTTGGGAGGTCACCGGTAGAGCTTGCGGTAGATATCGCATATATGATATTAGGATCGTCGGTGGCGGATAATTGACTCAATTGAAACGGAAATTTTTTTGTATTTGTAAGAGTCAATATTCGGACGCACACCATGATGGGAACAGCCTGTCCTGAGCCTACAAGCTCGGTGTGGGTGGTTTGAACAACTGCTTGGGGGTCATCATTTACTGGGATAAGTAATAAAGGTGCAAAATAATGTTACAGGACGAACATATTTTATTGCTCGAAGACGACGCTCGTCGTCGTCACGACATTACCACCATACTCACTTTTCTGGGCGAAACCGTAGAGGCTCTGGAATTCTCCGACTGGCACAGATCCAATGGCGGATCTCGCAGCTTAACCTCCAGTTGCGGCGCGGTTCTTTTTGGCGGCTGCGACGAGTCCGCCAGTCTGGCGAATCAGCTGGGGCAGCTGCATAATCAGCTGGATTCGGTACCCATTATTCTGATCGGCGAAGACCCGCCGGTTACCTCAGACCTCGACGATTCCCTGAGCAAGGACATAGTCGCACGATTGGGCTTGCCGCTCAGTTATTCGGGTGTCATGGGGGCGCTGCACCGCGCCCAACGCTTCAGGGAATTACATGCCAATCTGAAAGGGCCGCACGAACGGCGACCGACTCATCTGTTTCGCAGCCTGGTAGGCACCAGTCGGGCCGTGCAGGCCGTGAGAAATCTGATGAACCAGGTGGCGGACAAGGAAGTCACGGTGCTGATCGCGGGGGAGTCGGGTACCGGGAAGGAAGTGGTTGCCCGGAACCTGCACTATCATTCCTCGCGCCGGGATAAGCCCTTTGTTCCGGTTAACTGTGGCGCCATTCCCGGAGAGCTTCTGGAAAGCGAACTGTTCGGCCACGAAAAAGGTGCCTTCACCGGGGCGATCAATTCTCGCGCTGGCCGTTTCGAACTGGCGGAAGGTGGCACTCTGTTTCTGGATGAAATCGGCGACATGCCACTGCATATGCAGGTCAAAATTCTTCGCGTACTTCAGGAAAAAACCTACGAGCGCGTCGGCGGCAACAAAACCATGAAAACGGATGTGCGCGTTATCGCCGCCACTCATCGCAACCTGGACGAGATGATAGAAAAGGGCGACTTCCGGGAAGACCTTTACTACAGGCTCAATGTATTTCCAATCGAGATGCCCGCCCTTCGGGAACGTTCGGAGGATATCCCGCTGCTGATCAATGAACTCGTGACGCGCCTGGAACACGAAAAGCGGGGCTCTGTTCGCTTCAATTCGGCCGCCATTCTGTCTCTCTGCCGCCACCAGTGGCCAGGTAACGTGCGGGAGCTGGCAAACCTGCTGGAGCGTATGGCAATCATGCATCCTCACGGCGTTGTCGGTGTGCAGGACTTGCCCCCCAAATATCGCCATATCGAAGACAGCGATGAACTCGACGCGGCCAAATTTCCTGTGCCTGACTCTTTGCAAAACCCTTATCCGGCCCCCGGAGAGGCGGTTTTGTTGCCGCGAAAGGGGCTGGATCTCAAGGAATACATTACCAATCTCGAACAGAGTTTGATCCAGCAGGCTCTGGACAACTGCGGCGGCATAGTGGCGCGGGCCGCTGATCAATTGACCATCCGGCGGACAACCCTGGTGGAAAAAATGCGCAAGTACGGAATGCAGAAAAATGATCGCTGGGACGCCGGAGCCCATGAAAATGGGGCGGGCGGCGTCAGCCAGGGAAGGGCATGAGCATGGAATTGTCGATTAACTGAGTATATTTAGAACCGATTGTTATATACGCCCCGGCAGCGGTTCGGAGGCTAGTTGCGGAAGCCAGATTTTCACCTCGTGGCTCATAAATTTTTGTTTGTTTTTTTTCAAATTCTGGTCATAATTTCAGTGTAAGTTGTAAGAAATAGACCCGCCTAGATAGTGCTAACGCACATAAGAGTGCCACAGGCTACTATGGAGTGCTTGGTGTCCATTGTTAAGGTTCCTCGGGTTTGAGCATTGGTTGCCAGAGGAATATTCGTATTACGGGCCGAGGAGTCTTTGATATGGGTTTAGAAGTTTTGGATCACACTCTGGAAACTGGCTACGATGAGGAAGTCATCGCCGTGGTAAGCAGCGAAGCGCATAACCTGGACGCGCGCCGCCGTTTGGAAGATAAAATGGAGGAACTGCGTCTGCGTCGCGAGATGCGCGAATTCGATTTTGATGAATGATTAAGACGTGACGGTAGCCAAAGCGCCACGCGCTACCGTCAAATCACTTCGTAATCCCTGGCCATAAATCTAAAACCCGACCAACATCACAAGTAGGCCATCAAGGCATCCCCGTACATCTGCTATCTGCTACAGCGGCACTATTCCCCAGCGGACTCCAGCTCTCCAGCGGATTTCTATGACTGAATTCTGTTAGTATCAGAACCAGCACGAGTTCCCATTGTAGGTGTATTCACAGCGAAAGGTGGTAGCATATTAAACACAAACGGTGGCACCTGTCCGTTTTTGGTGAAGGGCTCCTGAAAGGTAATCGTGTCTGCATTCAGGTCGCCGATACACCATTGGACCCGGAGACAATGCAGCGGTTGGCCTACACTTCGGGCATCCCCGCAACCTGTTTTACCTGGCCACGGCGCCTCGGCGGTTTCCATACCCGATGTTTCAGTCCAGCGGGACCTATTCAATGCTGTGGCCACGGCCTTCTTGGCACGGGATATGTTCTGGATCATATCAACCGGGGAGCTTCGGTTGGACCTCTTAAGCTGTACATCGATGAGCATGCTAAACCTTTAAGTGCAAGATGGTTTGAAGGATACTGGTGGCTGTCCCTGCCAAAGCTGCAGACGACGCCAGTGGCCGTGCCGACCTGGACTCATAGCGCCTTTTCGCACGAGCCCATCAGGGCCGCTGTAGCGGGCGAAGCTGATGGCTATCTGGTGCTGGAGTTCGACCCCGAAATGACACTATCTATGCTCCAGGTGGACACCGAGCAGATATGTCGGAACAGCGCCAGAGCTATCATAGCCACCCAGTCCGCAGACATGGATTACGATTTTCGGCTGCGTTATTTTGCACCGCAATACGGGGTCGATGAAGATGCCGTGACCGGCTCTGCACAACGGGTGCTGGCAGATTACTGGTCGCGGCGCCGTGGTGGAAACCGCTTTCGGGTGCTGCAATCTTCGGCTTCGGGAGGGATGATCCTGGTGCGGTTGCACGGGAATATGGTCGAAATCGGTGGTCATATCCTTCTGGATCCACAGCCTTGAAAGGATTATGGATTCCACGGATTTTTCACAGGTGACGGAGGTTCGTATTGCAAGCCCGGCCCCTAAGACAACGAGACGGTGAGACGCTCCTGAGTCAGACATTTGACCGGGTTCGGCAGCAATCCGAGCGGTATTGCGAGCCTCTGCGGACGGAAGATTTCGGCCTGCAGGGCGCGCCGGAAACCAGTCCGCCGAAATGGCACCTTGCTCACACCACCTGGTTTTTCGAGACCTTCGTGCTCAAGCCATTTCAGAAGAATTTCAGGCCCTGGCATCCTCAGTTCGAACAGTTATTCAATTCATACTACAACGGAGTCGGTGAACAGTTTCCCCGCTCAAGGCGAGGATTACTGTCGCGCCCATCGGTTGATGAAATTCTGGATTATCGACATGGGATCGATCAGCGGGTTCTGGCATTGCTCAATGATCAGCAGCATCCGGATAACGCATCCATTCTGGAGCGGGTCGAGCTGGGCTTACACCATGAGCAGCAGCATCAGGAGTTATTTTTCACCGACATAAAATACAGCTTTTCGATGAATCCGTTGTATCCAGCCCTTCAAAGCGGCGGGGTCGCAGACGGAGCGGTGACGCCTCCGCCGCTTCAATGGTCAAGTTGCGAGGGCGGTCTCTTGCATTTCGGTCATCGTGGTGACGGTTTCTGCTATGACAATGAGACGCCACTACACCGCGCTTTTGTCGAACCCTTTGTGTTCGCTAATCGCTTGATTACCAATGGGGAATACCTCGACTTTATCAATGACAAAGGCTACGAGCGACCGGAGCTCTGGCTCGCCGATGGCTGGACGGAGGTTCAGCGGCAGGGGTGGAAGGCTCCGCTTTATTGGCATCGCCAGGACGATGTCTGGTTCGAATACAGGCTGCAGGGTCTGCAACCGATGAATTCCGCACACCCGGTCTGCCATGTCAGTGCGTACGAAGCTGATGCCTTCGCGCGCTGGCGGGATGCGCGCTTGCCCACGGAGTTTGAATGGGAGGCTATCGCCCAAACGCTGCCGGTCGAGGGTGAATTCATTGAAAAGGGGATTTACCATCCGCTGCCCTCGTCAGAAGACTCCCATTTGCAGCAGATTTTTGGCAGCCTGTGGGAATGGACCAGCAGTGCCTATGGTCCATATCCCAACTTCGTTCCCGCGGCTGGTACTATTGGTGAATACAATGGTAAATTCATGTGCAACCAATGGGTGTTGAGGGGCGGTTCCTGCGTGAGCAGTCAAAGTCACCTTCGAGCCAGCTATAGAAACTTTTTTTATCCTCGGGATCGATGGCAATTTTCAGGTATCCGACTGGCGGGCCGAATCGATACATAACAAGGAAACTGAATATGGATGCAGGTATACAACCGCGCGATAGTAGTGCGGATGATGGCGCGGATGATAATTCCGTTCATCAGACTCTTGCCAACGAACTCCTTGCCAAGGAACTGCTGTCGGGCCTTGATCGCGCCGAAAAAACCATCGATCCCAAATTCTTTTACGATGAGCGTGGATCACAGCTATTCGATCGCATAACCACCCTGCCGGAATATTATCTCACCCGCACGGAAATCGACATATTGACCCGACATGCCGAGGCGATTGCCGATTACATGGATGTGAATCCCGTGTTGATAGAACCTGGGGCCGGTAACTGTTCCAAGGTACGCTATCTGCTCGAATCAGTTCGGCCCGCAGTATACCTGCCACAAGACATATCGGCGGATTTTCTTTATCACACCGCGGGGGATCTAGTCAGGCTCTATCCCTGGTTGCGCGTACACCCGCTGATCGGCGATTTTTCCACAGGGATTGCATTGCCGGATAGCCTGCCCGCGGGTCGGCGCGTGGTGTTTTACCCCGGGTCCACCATCGGCAACTTTGAACCGCGATCGGCCATCCGCTTTTTGCGCGGCCTGCGTGAGTTGGTGGGCAGCGATGGTGGTCTTGTCATAGGTGTGGATCTTCAAAAAGATCCGGACATCCTCAACGCAGCCTACAATGACGCAGAGGGAATCACGGCGGAGTTCAACCTCAACATACTCGCGAACGTGAACAAAATCCTCGGTATTAAAATTCCCCTTGGAAATTTCTCACACCACGCGTTTTACAACACAGATGAGCATCGAATTGAAATGCATCTGGTCAGCGAATGCCACCAGAAAGTCCAATGTCATGGCAGCTGCCTGGATTTTTCGGCGGGTGAAAGAATCCGTACCGAATACTCCTATAAATATACCGAACAGGATTTCGCCCGCCTTGCTCTCGAGGCCGGCTTCACGCTGACCAAAAGCTGGCTGGATGACGA
>CAZEWY010000196.1:0-6290 GCA_964515945.1 uncultured Cellvibrionaceae bacterium | reverse complement strand
GCACAGTTTGCGCACGCGTGTCGCAATTGCATTTGCGATGTGTGTTGCTGTACTCAGCGTGGCCTGGGGGTTCGCTTTTTTCGCTGCGATCCGGTTGAGCGAAGACCGTGTGCTTGTTCATCAGCTACGGCGTGCTGCCGAAAGCTATCCCTCTCTGACAATGAACCTTCGCGGATACGATGAGGTTGGTAGCCTGCCGGAATCACTTAGGGAATGGGCGCAGACAAACCCCGATGAGGGACTGTACGAATTCCATACTGAAGAGTTGCATGTTGCAGTGCTCTCTACCGAGAATGAAAAGCCACCTGTCGGCAATGAAGAGCCTTCAGCTGATAATGAACCGCCGCGCGCATATGTGGTTTTCGACGTTGCCGGGGTTGAGGCTGCGTCGTCAGAGGACTGGTGGTGGCTGCTCGCTATCACCGGTGTCGTAGGTGCGCTCGGTGCTCTTGGTTTCGGGTTGGGAGTTATTGTGATGCGTAGAGCTGTCGCTCCTGTCGCGCAGCTCGCCAAAATGGTCGCGGACATCGACCTGGAACATTTATCTGCCGGAGATCATAAACGCATAGAGTCCAGCCGGTTTGGCGATGATGAAGTTGGCATGCTCGCTGGGACCATTGAGAAGACTCTCGAGCGTATCAGCGCATTTATTGAGAGGGAGCGATACTTTACCGGTTCAGCCAGTCATGAACTGCGAACGCCGATCACGGTGATAACAGGCGCGCTTGAACTGCTGGAACAGAGCGATCTGTCAGCGAGTGATGTGAAGGCGGTAGATCGAGTCAGGCGTGCGACGCTCGAGATGAAAACCACGATTGAAATGTTCTTGTGCCTCGCTCGTGAAACCGACGACGGGTTGTATGACGAACAGTTTTTAGTGATGCCGCTGGTAAGCCAGGCGATAGATCAGCAGCGTTACCTGCTGAGCGGCAAGTTCGTCGATGTTGATATCGACGAACTCGCAAAACCCCGCGTCTGCGGACATCCGCAGGCTTTTTCCATCGCGGTCAATAATCTGGTGCGAAATGCGTTCGAGCACACGCTCGACGGGCAGGGACCGATCACGATTCTCATCAAAGAGCACGAGCTATTAGTCACCAATCAGGTGAGCAGTGTCAGTGATGGGCGGCACCTGCCGGCCGAGGCGTCGCCGTCTCACGGGTATGGTCTGGGTCTGAGTATCGTTCAACGGCTGTGTGAGCGCAATGGCTGGTCGTTCTCGCTGTACGTTGATGGGACGCGTGTAACTGCCCGCCTTTCGTGGTAAAGACGGCATGCCACAATGACGTATAGGTTCCCGCCTACACTAGCGAGCTGACTGGCGCTTGATCGACTCTTCTTTCGAAAGACCCGAAACTACTTCTATATGAATACCATCAGAAAGCCCGGTTTCAATTTTCCTTTTCTCGAAGACCTGGGGCGCGGTTTCCACTTCGACGAAGTGGTTGTCGCCTTCGATAAGGAGGTCGCGTTCATTGATTGCCAGTACATCCTGTCGGCGCGCCAGAATGATTTCGGCGTTTGCGCTGTAGTTGGCGCGCAGGAATGATTCATCCGGTAGTTGGATCGCCGCGCGTATCAAAAACTTTACGGCGCCGTTTTCCTCCACACCTTTCGGTGCGATATGTTCGAGAATCGCGGTGAAGGATTCGTCCCGCAGTGCGCCAACGTCGAGTAACAGTTCCATGCCTTCGCGGAGTTTTCCCACCTCGGATTCGTCGACCATGCCCTCGAAAACCATATCCTCCATATCGGCCAAAGTTGCCACAGTGGTGCCCGCGCCAAAGGTGCTGGCCTCGACAATGAAAGAGCCTTCTTCATTGGGTATATCGAGCACCATGCCATCGACCGTTGCGTGAATGAGGTTGGACACTTTCTCGGATTCGGCGGTTGCCCCTTCCTTGATTAACATGAAATTATCGCTGGCGGCTGCCAAACTCTGCCTTTTCAAGTTGTAATCCAACATGAAATTCCGATAATCGGATTCAGAAATGAATCCCTTCTGGTAGAGGCTTTTCTGCCGCTCCAGGTCGTGAGTCGCATTGTCAAAACTGAGTTGGGCGGCGTTCAGCTGAGATTCGGCATTGTTCAGCATGACCATGTCGGGTATCAGTGCTATCTTGGCGATCAGGTCGCCTTGCTGTACTTTCTGCCCCTCTTCCACATGAACTTCTTCCACTACACCCGAGACCTGAGAGGTAATGTTGACTTCCTTGCGGGGAACGATTTTCCCGGTCGCAATTGTTTTGCGCTCAATGGTCGTAATGATGGGGTGGACCGTCTCGTGGACGACGGGAGGCTCCTGGGATTTATTAAACAGAAAAACCGCAGTGCTGATGAACAGGATAAGCACCACCGCCAGCATCCCATAGGTAAAAAATCGTTTAATCATTCTATCCACTCTTATTCGATGTATTACTCGTCCTGTAACGCAACAACAGGGTTGATGGAGGCCGCCTTGGATGCCGGGAGTAGTGATGCCATAACGCCTGCCGCCACCAGTACACCGACGGCCAACACGGCGGTTCCGAAGTTCACTGCGGGGTTGGCGAACATGCCAGGTTCACCCGCTGCTTCCAGTACTTTTGCGACAAACTCCAACAGAAATACCCCAACGACCAACCCGGCATAGCCGGCAACTGCTGTTATCAACACAGATTCCTGCACGATCATGGCAATGACGGAGAATCGGCTTGCTCCCAGCGCTTTGCGCAAGCCAATCTCCCGGGTTCGCTCCTTGGTTATGATCAACATGATGTTGCCCACGCCTATGGCGCCGGCGACTATGGTGCCGATGGCTACCAGCCAGCTGAAGGCCTTTATGCCGAAGAAAAGACCCTGAACTTCGTCGTAGTTTTCCTGCAAATTGAAGCTGCCGAAAATACCCGCATCCTTCGGGTTTACATTGTGGCGTTCTTTAAGAAAGCGTATGACATCATCTTCGGCAACACTGGCGTGGATCCCACTTTTGGGAATGATAACCAGGTTGCCCAGTGTATCGGACAGGTTGAATGCATAGCGCAGTGTATCATTGGGTAGATAAATCTTTTCTTCCTCGTCGGCCCCATTGGATGTAGAAAAGGATTCGAAGACACCAATGACCAAAAAACTCATGCCAGTGATAATGATGTTGGACCCTACGGCGTTCTCACCGGGCTCAAAAAGCACTTCTCGAACCCGCTTGCCGATGATGGCCACTTTGCGACTCTCGGCCAGATCCAGTTCATTGATCCAGCGCCCCGCGGTCACCCGTACCGAATGAATGCTGGCCATGTCGGGGTGGGACCCTTGCAGGAAAAAATTTCCTTCACGGCCTTCGTATACGGCCCGGGGAGGAATGCCACCCCATATCCCAATGCTGTTTTGGCCGACGACGAATCCAACGCTGCCAACCTGGTTCCGAATGGCCTGAACATCAGATGCTTTGAGGGGAACACTTCGCCCCACGGACATGCCTTTGTAGGGCAGTTGGGTCTTGCCCGCCGACCAGATCCAGACGATGTTGGGCACCTGGGGAAAATCATCCATGACACCATTCTTGAGCCCCTGACCGGCCCCCAGCAGAATTGTCAGCATGAAAATACCCCAGAAAACGCCGAAGGCCGTGAGTGTCGTGCGGAGTTTATGCTGCCGAATGGTGAGAGCGATTTCCCGCCACTTGTCGACATCCGGCAGTAGTGGCATCCACAGCCGATGTTTATTCATGGCGCATATCTCTATTCATGGCGCATAGCCTCAACGGGCATAATGCGCGCTGCCTGTACCGCCGGAACCAGACCTGCCAGCACTCCCGCCGTGACCAGTAGAACGACGGATGCGACGGCGGTGGCAAAGTCAATCTCGGGGCGCTGAAAAAAAGGCAGGTCCGCACCCGTCGTCTCCAATGCATGGCGGACAAGCTCCAGCAGTCCGACACCCAGAACCAGACCGCCATAACCGGCAACACCCGTTATGAGTATTGATTCCAGCAAAAGCGTGGCGACGATTGACCGCGGGCGGGCACCCAGGGCTTTGCGAATGCCGATTTCCCGGGTGCGCTCTTTAACAGTGATGATCATAATGTTACCGACGCCGACAATGCCGGCGGCAAGTGTGCCTATGCCGACAAACCACACCAGTGCGTTGATGCCGGCGAACATCCCTGTAATCATCTTGGCGGGCTCCGCCATGTTGAAGGCTGTGATGGCGCGCCGGTCTTCGGGAGAAACCTGGTGCCGGCGTTGGAGCAGGCGTATTACCTGCTTTTCCACTTCGAAGGGATTTGCATGCTGTTCCGGCTTTACCCAGATGGTGGTGACTTTTTTGGCCCCACCGAAAGTGGCGACAAATGTGCTGCGGGGAATATAGACCCGCTCGGGAGCCCGCCCATTGCCGCCGGTGTCGTGATGAACGCCCACCACGCGAATGACCACGCCGTTGATTTCAACGTATTCGCCCACGGGGTCCTGTCCAGCCCCGAACAAGCGGTCGACTACCGCAGTGCCGATAATGGCGACTTTGCGCCGTTGTTGTTGGTCGAGGACGTTTGTCTTGCGTCCCACGCCGAAAGGCAGGCGGTATTTGACATCGAAGTAACGGTCATCAATGCCGAACACACTGAAGCTGCCAAACCGCCCGTCGTAAGTGATGCTGGCGCTGCCGAGCGCATTTTCAGCGGACGCGAATTCCACAGTGCTTAACTGGCTGCGAATGGCTTGCACATCCGCCGGTCGAAACTGAATTTCGCGCCCCGAGTCGAGCCCGGCAAAGGGCTCGGCCGTGGTGCCGCTGAACAGGACAATGGTGTCCAGCGCTGCATCTCCAAAACTCGACATGACGCCATTTTGCAAACCGCGACCGGCACCCAGGAGCAGGATCAGCATGAAAATGCCCCAGAAGACGCCGAACGCCGTCAAACCCGTGCGCAGCTTGTTGTGGCGCAGCGAAAACAGAATTTCCTGAAAGCCGTCGATCATTGAAGCGCCTCAACCCGCGTGCATTTCTTGGCCGGGCGCTACCACGCAGCCGTCTTTAAGAATGATGCGCCGCTCGGTCTGGCTGGCGATGTCGTCTTCATGGGTGACGATGACGATCGTATTGCCCTGCCCGTGAAGCTCATGGAAAAGATCCATGACCTCCGCCGTCGTCGCGCTGTCGAGCGCACCGGTCGGTTCGTCCGCCAGAATGACCTTCGGTTGGGTGATCAGGGCGCGGGCAATGGAAACCCGCTGCTTTTGACCGCCGGACAGCTGATTGGGCATATGCTCAGCCCGGTCGGCCAGCCCGACCTTCTCCAGATACTCCAGGGCGAGCCGGTTGCGCGTTTTTCTGTTTACCTTCTGGTAATAGAGCGGCAGCGCGACGTTTTCCAGCGCATTCTTGAATGGCAGCAGGTTGAACGATTGGAAAACGAAGCCGATGAACCGGTTGCGCAGCTTTGCCGCGGTGTCCTCACCCAGGTGCGCTATCCGTTGCCCGTCCAGCCAATATTCACCGTCACCGGCGGAATCCAGTATGCCGAGTATATTCAACAGGGTGGACTTGCCCGACCCGGAGGAGCCCATAATGGAAACCAGCTCGCCGGCGCGAATATGCAAGTCTATGCCTTTGAGCACATGAAGTTCCTGCTCGCTCGTACGGTAGTACTTATGGATATTGTGCAACTTGATCATGCGCTGAACTGCTGGTCCTGTGATGGATATTGGGCTGAATTATTGTCGCCAATGGCGCCGTTCCACAGACGCTAATGGTTGATCCTACTATATCGCCTTTGTGCAGGAAACTCTGTGCTGGAAAGCAGCCTTTTTTCGCCTTGCAGGCGGCATCCATGCTATCGGTCAGCGATGAGGGTCTGCCGTCCGGTCCAGCTTTCACCGCTGCACAAGCGAATGGGCTCAAGAACGCGGGCCGCTTCCACACAAAGCATCCCGCGGTAGTCGTCTTCGCGCATGTCATCCATCCCGGCGCAGCCCTCGGCCCAGGGGTTCCAGACGACCGTGTCCTGAAAGCCCTCGGCATGAAGCAGGGTCTGCTGTATCGGGGACGTCAGTGTCAGGGGACTGCCGGTCTTGTGATATACGCGGTCCAGGGCTCCGGTGAAGATCAGGTCATCCTGGTGTTCAGGCGTCATTCCCTCCGTGCCTCTTTCCTGGAAAGCAGAGCCTTTCAGGCCGTGCAGATGAGTCGCGCCTATATCTCCCACCGCCAGGTAGGTATGCAGGGCGGCAGTGAACTGAAAATCCGTGGTGCCGGTGTTGGTGATCTGCAACTGCATATCCAGCTGCTCGTCGCTCAGGGTGACTCTATAGTGC
>CAZEWY010000195.1:0-6325 GCA_964515945.1 uncultured Cellvibrionaceae bacterium | reverse complement strand
CCTCATGATAGGACCCACCGGTGTCGGCAAAACGGAAATTGCGCGGCGCATGGCGAAACTGGTCAATGCTCCCTTTACCAAGGTGGAAGCCACCAAATTCACCGAAGTCGGTTACGTGGGCCGGGATGTGGAATCCATTATCCGCGATCTGGTGGAAGGCTCGATCAAGCTGCATCGCGAGCAGGAAATGAACAAGGTGCGCTTCCGTGCCGAAGAAGCCGCCGAGGAGCGAATTCTCGATGCGCTTCTGCCACCGGCGCGCTCTGACAGTTCTGAAGCGGTGTCGGAATCCGGTACCCGGCAAACCTTCCGCAAAAAACTGCGGGAAGGACAACTGGATGACAAGGAAATCGAAGTCGACGTTAACGCCAGCCCCGTGGGAGTCGAAATCATGGCACCACCGGGAATGGAAGACATGACCAACCAATTGCAGAACATGTTCTCATCCATTTCCCACGGCAAGACCCGGAGACGCAAACTGACCGTAAAACAGGCTTTCAAGAAATTGATTGATGAGGAAGCCGCCAAGCTGGTCAACGAGGAGGAATTGAGGGCCCAGGCCATAGAAGCCGCCGAGCAGAACGGCATTGTCTTTATCGATGAAATCGACAAGGTCACCAAACGCGAGGGCACCGCCGGGGCCGATGTTTCCCGGGAAGGTGTACAGCGCGACCTGCTGCCCCTGATCGAGGGCTGCACCGTCACCACCAAATACGGCATGATCAAAACCGACCATATGCTGTTCATCGCCTCCGGCGCCTTCCACCTGTCCAAGCCTTCGGATCTGATTCCCGAACTCCAGGGCCGTCTGCCCATTCGCGTGGAGCTCAACGCCCTGACTCCCGAGGATTTCGAGCGCATTCTCACCGAACCCAGTGCCTCGCTGACCGAACAGCATATTGCGCTGCTGGCGACGGAAAACGTGCATATCTCCTTCACTCCCGATGGCATACGCCGCATCGCGGAAACGGCTTACGAGGTAAATGAATCAACAGAGAACATAGGCGCTCGCCGTCTGCACACAGTGCTCGAACGCCTGCTGGAAACCGTCAGCTACGAAGCCGGCGATGAAGAGCGGAGCCTGGTCGTGGATGCGGATTATGTCGGCGAGCACCTGGGTGATCTGGCCAAGGACGAAGACCTCAGCCGCTTCATCCTTTAAAGCCCAAAAGCACTCAATGACTGACGCATCCATCCCCACAAATACCCCCACAAAGATCAAGCTCCACCAGCGCTCCCAGGTGCTGGAGCTGGTGTACGGCAATGCCCGCTTTGAGCTTCCGGCGGAATTTCTGCGCGTCTATTCCCCCTCGGCCGAAGTCAAGGGCCACGGCCGAGGTCAGGAAGTTCTACAGAGCGGCAAGCGGACTGTCGCCATCACCGGAATCGAGCCTCAGGGTAACTATGCTATCAAACTCATCTTCAGCGATGGTCACGACACCGGCCTCTATTCCTGGCAATACCTCCACCATCTCGGTTCGAACTATGAGGCCATGTGGCAGGATTACTTGCTGCGCCTCAAGCAGGCGGGCCAGACCCGGGATCCGGATGTGGGAGTGGTGAGGATTGTGGAATGAAAGGACAGGGAAAAGAGTATGGAGCTTCGGAATAAAATAGTCTGTAAGGTCCTATAGCAAGATCTCCCTCCCCCATGTAGATATTTAATGCACCATACGTGCGGAGACTCGAATCTTTTCCCTTTTCCCTTTTCCCTATCTTTCATATACCCAATTCAAATCCCGCTCATCACAAACAATCAAATCCTGACTCAGGCGTCCGCACTGGTCCAGGCTGTCCGGCAGCTTATTGTGGTAGCGGGGTTGTATGGCCATGGTCGCCTTGTCTTTCTTGAGGAATTCGAACATTTGCTCCATGCGCCTGGGGAAATCCGCGTCCTGCCGCTGCAGGGATTCATGGGTGTAGTAGAACTTGCTGAAGGACATGGTGGAGGCGCCCAGGCCTATGGTCAGCATTTTCTCGATGTAGGTTTGATAAGCCTGTAGCAGATAATCCTTGAGTTCCCTGTTTCCAGGGCCAGGGGACAGAAGCAGCCGGTTGTTTGCCGAGAGGGCCTGGGGCTTCAACAGACGGTTGGGGAGGTTGGTGACCAGCCGGAATTGCTGTCCGTCACAGCGAATAAGCTCCCCATCCAGGTCGCAGGATCCCATGTCTGAATTCCTCCCTCGGGCGGTCGCTTCAGGGGCTATCGGCTTGGCATTTTCGGGCTGGAGCGCCGGAGTCTCTACCGCTCGGGATTCCGGTACCAATTCCGACACGGTAGGCACCTCCAAACCCAATCTGGCGGCCGGGCGGCGCAGCAAAAGCGCCTGTATTTTGGGGGAATTGCGACGAAAATCCGGCAAACTGGGCAGGCCCGCGCCATCGCCGCCGGCTTTGATCTGGCAGTAGAGCTGCTCGTAAGCCGTGCGCGCCTGTTGTTCACAGCTATTCTGCCCATGGCTATTGCCGACGCCAAACAGTAGTAGCGACAGCAGGAGTCGAGACCATTTTTTGGTGAGCCAACTTTTTACGAGCACTCTTTTTATGGGTAGCGCTTTTAAGGCCACGTCTAAATCCCCATTGGCATGGTCGCCGGGGAAGACCGCATGTACAATAAGGCTCCTTCCATTGGCGACCGTCGGTAGTGAACAGCATGGACAAAGAAGATACCACGCATTTCGGTTATGAACAGGTTCGCGCTGCGGAGAAAGCCGAGCGCGTGGCCGGCGTTTTCCATTCCGTCGCCGCCAAATACGACCTGATGAACGACCTCATGTCCGGTGGCGTGCATCGGCTGTGGAAGCGTCTGACAATCGAATTTTCCGGCGTGCGCGCCGGCGACGCGGTGCTGGATATTGCCGGCGGCACCGGTGATCTGAGTGCCCGCTTCTCCCGCTTGGTCGGCGACGATGGTCTGGTGGTGCTGGCCGATATCAATGATTCCATGCTGCGCGTGGGGCGCGACAAGCTTCTGGACCACGGTATTGCCAGTAATCTGCGTTTTGCTCAGGCGGACGCCCAGTACCTGCCATTTCCAGACAACACCTTCGACTGTATCACCATCGCCTTCGGCCTGCGCAATGTCACTGACAAAGACATGGCTCTGGAATCCATGCTGCGCGTACTCAAACCCGGCGGCCGTCTGCTGGTGCTGGAATTTTCCAAGCCCCGCAACACCCTGCTGGAAAAAGCCTATGATGCCTACTCCTTCCGGCTGCTGCCACTGATGGGCAAGCTGGTAACCAATGATGCGGACAGCTACCGCTATCTCGCGGAGAGCATACGCATGCATCCGGATCAGGACACACTGAAAGGCATGATGGAAAAAGCCGGATTCGCCGAGTGCAAATACCACAATATGACCGGCGGCATAGTGGCGTTGCACAAGGGGATCAAACCCTGATGGTGGATCCCGCAGCCCTGGGTGCGCTTACGACAGCCCTGGAAAAACTGGTCAATGCCGCGCTGAAGTATGACCCGGGGACCCGGATTGCTCTGGGCAGGCTCGCCGGAAAAATACTGGCCCTGGAGTCAACATTTCCGCCGCTGACGTTTTACCTGTGCCCGCAACCCGTGGATGCGGAGCTCAGCCTTCGGATACAGGCCTTCTGCGAATTTCCCGCGGATACGCATTTGAAGGGATCCCTGCCCGCCCTTCTCGCACTCACCTTCGGGCCACAGCATTCCCTTGCCAATAGCGGAGTGCAGGTATCCGGCAGCAGCGGATTTCTGAGCGATTTTCAGGACGTCATGAAGAATCTCGATATCGATTGGGAAGAGGCCATCAACGGGCTCATGGGCGTCACTGCCGGACATCAGTTTTCCGAACTCATGCGCGGCCAGATGCAGTGGACCCGGAAGAATCTCGGCAAGGCACGGGGATTTTTCGGGGATTATCTCACCGAGGAATTGCGCGCAACGCCTGCCCGGGCTGAGCTGGAAGCCTTTTATAAATCCGTTGACGACCTTCGCAGTGACAGTGATCGCCTGGCCGCCAGACTTGGTAGACTTGATGAGCGCCTCAACCCGCAACTCGATCCACAACCCCACCCACAATCCGACAATCGCCAAGGGGATTGAGCTTGGCTAAATTGTTTCGACTGTTGCAGATACTCAGCGTCATAGGCCGCTACCGGCTGGATGAATCCCTGCCCCCGTCCTACCGCCGTGTTTCGATCAGACTGCTGCTCCTGCCGTTCAAATGCCTGCCCGCACCCAAAATGGATCGCGGCGCCCGCCTTCGCCACGCCTGTGAAGACCTGGGCCCCATCTTCATCAAATTTGGCCAGCTGCTGTCCACCCGCCCGGATCTGATTCCGCCGGATCTGATCCTGGAATTGAACCAGTTGCAGGACAATGTCGCGCCCTTTCCCAACGCCGAGTTCAAGGCCGTTGTGGAAAAGGCGTTGGGCGGACCGCTGGAAACGCTGTTCCAGGAGTTCAGCAGCGCCCCCCTGGCCTCGGCATCCATCGCCCAGGTGCACGCCGCTGTTTTGCAGAACGGCGATGCCGTGGTGATCAAGGCCGTCCGACCGGGCATCGAACGCACCATCGCCAAGGACATCCAGTTGATGCAGTTCGTGGCAGAGGTGCTGGAACGCTTCAACCCCGAAAGCAAGCGCCTGCGCCCGGTGGAAGTGGTGCGAGAGTACCAGGACACTATTTTTGACGAACTCAATCTGATGCGTGAAGCCGCCAACGCCAGTCAGTTGCGACGCAACTGGACGGATTCGCCGCTGCTCTACGTGCCCAAGGTCTACTGGGATTTCTGCCGCCGCAATGTTATGGTCATGGAACGGGTCGATGGCATCCAGGTCACGGATCTTCCCGCCCTGAAGGCACAGAACACCAACCTCAAGATTCTGGCTGAACGCGGTGTGGAAATTTTCTTCACCCAGGTGTTCGAGCATAACTTCTTCCATGCGGACATGCACCCGGGCAATGTCTTCGTTTCCCGGGAACACCCCCAGGCACCCAGCTACATTTCCCTGGACATGGCCATCATCGGCTCCCTCACCCGCGAGGATCAGTACTATCTGGCGCGCAACCTGCTCGCCATGTTCCGACGGGACTATCGCCAGGTGGCCGAGCTGCATGTACTCAGCGGCTGGGTACCAAAGCACACATCCATTGCGGGACTCGAGGGCGCCATCCGCGCCGTTTGCGAGCCCATTTTCGAGAAACCCCTGAAGGAGATTTCCTTTGGCGAGGCCCTGATCACCCTGTTCCAGACAGCCCGCCGCTTTGATATGCCCGTGCAGCCGCAACTGGTGCTCCTGCAGAAAACGCTGCTCAATATCGAGGGCCTGGGCCGCCAGCTCTACCCGGATCTGGACCTCTGGTCCACCGCACACCCCTATCTCGAACGCTGGATGAAAGAGCGTTTTCACCCGAAAACCCTCTGGCAGGACTTCAAGCGTCAGGGACCGGAATGGCTGGAAAAATTTCCCGAAGTGCCGCATCTGGCGCTGGAAACCATGAACCGTATAAAGGAACTGGGAGAGGTGGCTCCGCAATTGAACGCCGCCAGTCGCGCCCTGGTGGAAGATCGCCGCCGCTCCAGCCGCAGGCGCCGCCGCAGTGTCATCGCCCTGGCCGCATTCGCCGGCGCCGCCCTCACGGCCTTGCCCCAGCTCGCGGCAGTACCCCCCGCCACCTTGCTACTATTGGGCGTGGCCCTGGTGACGCTGGTTTTGGACTGACACTGGTTTTGAGCTGGGGGATCTCTGAAACGCGGTCACTTCCCGGAGACTGCAACAGACGTTAGACTGTACAAAATGACACTGACTCTGGACTGAAAGACATCCTTCCATGCAGACTTATCTCGACGACATCAAATGGACAGCGGACGGTCTTGTACCCGCCATTGCCCAGGATGCACAGACCCATCGCATCCTGATGATGGCCTGGATGAACGCAGAGTCTCTGCAATTGACCGTGGCCAGTGGCAAGGCCGTTTACTGGTCCCGTTCGCGCGGCCAGTTGTGGCGCAAGGGCGAAAGCTCCGGCCATGAACAGCGGGTGCAAGATATCCGGCTGGACTGCGATGGGGATGCTATTATTCTCACAGTCATTCAGGAGAAAGGCATCGCCTGCCATACCGGCCGCGAATCCTGCTTTTACAGAACCCTGAAAAACGGCCAATGGCAGACCACAGATCCCATTATCCGCGACCCGAAAGAGATCTATTCATGAGTGATGTATTAAAGCAACTGTCCGCAATCCTGGAGCAGCGCAAGCAGTCCGGAGAACCCGACACTTCCTATGTCGCCCGGCTTCACCACCAGGGCCTGAACAAGATTCTGCAGAAAGTCGGCGAAGAATG
>CAZEWY010000194.1:0-6349 GCA_964515945.1 uncultured Cellvibrionaceae bacterium | reverse complement strand
GCCGTTGACATCAGCGAAGGCGGACTCGGTGTCCGGGTGAACCACCGCTTCACCGGTTGCGACCTCGGGGAATCCATCTCCTTTATCATTGAAATTCCCCTGCCCCAACATGTCTTGCTCCGTGGCTCCGGGAAAATTCGACATATTTCCGGCGACCATTTCGGCATCGTCTTTAATCCCTTACCTCCGCAGCTAAGAGCGCACATTCGCAACTACATTGCGCTCCAGGTTCGGGAAAAATCCCGCTGGTCCTGGTTTCAATATAAGTTAGGGCTGATCACCTAAGTCTGAAGAAGCCCCGGCTTGGCAGCCGAGGCTTCTACACTTACCTTCCGTTAATTACAGTTGTAGCTACCCGCCCGACCGGTCACGGCCTCCCACATGGCTGTCAACAAAGAATTTCCTCCAGTAGTATCCTGGGACAACTCCCATGTCATTATGCCGCCATAGTTACTGGCCAATTGGCCTTTCTGACGTATGGTGGGGATGCCATTCCAGTAGTCGCTGCCATCAGTATCCCGGCACGCGTTCGCGGAATTCTGGGATACTTTGGTGGCATAGGCTGCCCAGCTGGGACGCGCATAAAATGGCACACCCAGAACAGTCTTGTCCGCCGGTAAACCGCGACCGCTCCAGTAGTTGAGCGATTGCACAGCGTAGGAATAGGGTGAGTGGCCCGCGCCATTGCCACCGTCATAGGCCATCAGATTCAGAAAATCCACATAACCGAAGACATCGCTCTGCACACCGCCGCCCGTATAACCCGCGGCCACCACTGCCGCTGTCAGCAATTTTCCACGGGAATGCATGGCCTGTGACAACTGCGACATCAACAGTGAGTAGTTATTGGATTCCGAACCAGGGTCCGGGTACTCCCAATCAATATCAACGCCATCCAGATTGTACTGGTTTACCAGAGAAATCATTGCATTGGTAAAGGTGGTGCGCCCACTGCTGCTGGCGGCGAAGGAAACGAATGCACTGTCATTGCCGCCATTCCAGCCACCGATTGACACCAGTACCTGCACACCATTGGCATGGGCGTTATTCACAATGCTTTGCAGAAGCCCGGGGTTGGGCACCGCCTGGATCGAGCCATTGGAGTTCGGCAATACAAACGCATAGTTGATATGGGTCAGCTTGCCATAATCGATGCTATTGGCATTAGCCGACCATGAGGGCGCATAGCCAATGATCCTGACATCGCCGTTGCCACCACCGGAACTGCTGCTGGATGAAGAGCTACTCGATGACGACCCGGTACCGCCGCAGGTGCCAAGGCTGTCCCACACGCCCCATTCGCCCGACTGTGACGGATTTTCGCCCTGGGTCCACCAGTTTGCCTCGTATTTGACGCTGTTGTATTGCACCTGATCGCCACCCGTGTAGACGGACTGAGCATTCCATACCGGCAGGCCACTACAGGAACCACCACCGGAACTGGAGGACGAACTGCTGGATGAACTGGAACTGCTGGAACTGCTCGAAGAAGTGCTGCTGGAGGAACTGGAACCATCGCACTGCCCCAGGTCGTTCCAGGCTTCATCCCAGGCCCAGCCAACACCTGGCTCGTAGGGACCTCCCTGTGAACACCAACCGCCAACTTCACAATAATAGGCGTGGCCGTTATGGGTAACCTGGTCACCCGTGTTGATGGTACCACCGCTGTACGCTGGAAGATTGCTGCAATCATAGGCATTGGCGCCGGCCGCGAACAGGAGCGACAAACCCAGTAGAAATAACCTCTGTTTCGTTGTTTTCATTATCTGTCTCCTTAAATGAGGATAAAGCAGAGTTGAAGGGCGAAACGAAGACAGTCAATGCACCTGCGGGAGGTAGCATTAACTCATTTCAGATGAGCGCATCCGGTGCGAAAACCACGTCTCCAGGCTGTTTCCATAAAACTGGCAAACTGACCGGCGGCTTCAGCGAAAAAAAACAGCGCTGTCATTTTTGTCAATGTTCATACGGCGTTGCTTTTAAATAGTGCTTTAAATGTTGCTTCTGGAATTTCAGAACTGACATTGGCTCACTCATACTGCAGAGTGAAGCCTTTAGTGATCGGATAGAAATTGCTGCTTATTGCTCGTTTTTATAGGTATATGCACAACTGTGAATCCTATTGCCAAAGTCCGGGAGGCACAAGCCGTAGGTCAGATTTTTATGAACTGGTTTTGAAACTGGCTTCGATACCGTCTCTATCCTCCTTCTCGCCACTCCGCTGGGGCCACCAGGCAAGCACCAGGGCCACCAGTGCACATAGCCCCTGAGCAAGCACCACGGACTGAATCGATTCCGGCATCAGCGTCGACAGTGCAGAAACAACGCCGGCAATACCAAACTGGGTCGCACCCATCAGCGCCGCGGCCGTACCGCCATTCTCGCCGAAATGTTCCATATAACAGGCCTGGCAATTGGGTGAGGTGGCACCAATAGAGCCGATGGCAAGCATGATCGCGGGCAGAAACAGCCCCAGAAGCGGCAGGAACTGGGTGATGAGCACCAGCGCTGCCACTGCAAGCGCCTGCAGGGCCACGGCGCCCCGAAGGATACTCATGGGCGAAAAGCGGCTCAGCAACAAGCGATTGCCCAGCATGATGATGGCCATTGCCACCACGTTCGCGCCAAAGAATATGGAAAAGAGCGCCGCCGATACGCCAAAGTGCTCCTGATAGATAAAGGAGGCGTGCGTGATAAAGAGCATCATCACTGAAAATACCGACGCCTGCAGAAGAATAAAACGGCCGGCCGTGGGCGTGCGGAGCACCTTGATATAGCGCTGCAAAACATTCAGATGCCGCACTGGCGCACCACTTTGGGCGACTGTCGCCTTCCCGACCCCCGCAGGGCGACGGGAGAAGATGGAGAATTTCAGAATGGTGATCGCCATGATTCCATAACAGCCCAGAAACAGGAAAATACTGGCCCAACCGCCAAGCTTCAGAAGCAGGCTGCCCAATGCGGGCGCCAGTGCGGGCGCTGATACGGTAATCAGGCCAATCAGGCTAAAAAGTTTGGCGGCTTCGACGCCGCGCACCCTGTCCCGGACTATGGCGGGTACGCAAACACTCACCCAGCCTCCGCCGAATGCCTGTAGCGCGCGCAACGACAACAGCTGCCCCAAGGTCTCCACCTGACTGATGAGAAAACTGCAGCCCGCGAAAACCGCCAGTCCGCCCAGCATGATCGGCTGTCGGCCATAGCGGTCCGTGAGCGGTCCGCCCACCAGTTGCCCCAGAGACAATGCGCCGATATAAACGGAAATACTCAGGGAGATTTCTTGCACACCCACGCCCAGGGACCGCGCCAGATCAGGGAAGGCGGGCAGATAGGCATCCAGTGCCAGGGGAGCTATGGCGACTGTCATGGCCATGGCTAATGCCAGACGCAGGTGTGACATAGGGACCTCAAATAAAATAGTTGACTGCGTCAATGATAAATGGAATAGTTGACATCGTCAATTAAATTACAGGGGGAGACGCCCATGCAAGATGTCTATTTTGCGCTTCCAGACGCCGTGAGACAGGTGCTGGGAAAAGTGCGCCGCAACTTGCAGGCAGCCTTGAACAATCGCGGACTTTGCCTCAGTCCGCCCGAGGCCCATATTCTGCATCTGATAAAGGATGAACCCGAAATCACACCTCTGGAAGTCTCCCACCGCACCGGTCATGACAAGGCCGTAGTTGCACGCAAGATCAAGACCATGCAGGCGGCAAACCTGCTGGTTCGCGAACAGGACACCAACGACAGACGCCGCTGCAAGCTGCGCCTGACACCAGAGGGCCGAGAGTGCTGTGAGCAGATAGGCTACGCCCGCCGGGAGGCCCATTCCCGCGTCTTCCACCTACTCTCACCGGATGAGCAAAAGCAGCTGACGCGGTTGCTCGAAAAATGTCTGTAACGCGCCGATAAGCAAGACCGCACCCCGCTTTTGCTATCATTGCCGCCCTACACTTCACTGGCCAAGCTGTATCCGATGAATCGCACCTTCTCGATTGCCCCCATGATGGACTGGAGTGACCGTCACTGCCGGTATTTCTGGCGCCTGCTGAGCAGGGAGGCGCTGCTGTACACGGAAATGGTCACCACCGGTGCCCTGATCCACGGTGATCGACAGCGCTTTCTGACTTTCAATCCGGAGGAACACCCGCTGGCGCTTCAGGTCGGCGGCAGCAATCCGCGGGATCTCGCCGAGTGCGCACGCATGGCGGAAGACTGGGGCTATGACGAGATCAACCTGAATTGTGGCTGCCCCAGCGACCGCGTGCAGCAGGGCAAAATCGGCGCCTGCCTGATGGGTGAGCCGGAATTGGTGGCCGACTGTGTTGCCGCCATGACCGCCGCCACCCATATTCCCGTCACCGTCAAACATCGTATCGGCATCGACGATATGGACGACTATCAGGCCATGCGGGACTTTGTAGCCCAGGTGGCCGCAGCCGGCTGCGACACCTTCATAGTGCATGCACGCAAGGCCTGGCTGAAAGGGCTGAGCCCCAAGGAAAACCGGGAAGTGCCGCCTCTGCAATACGAACGGGTTTATCAGCTCAAGCGGGAATTTCCTGATTTATCGATCGTCATCAACGGGGGTATCACTACCCTGGAGCAGTGTCAGGAACTGCTCAGCCACGTCGACGGTGTCATGATCGGCCGCGAGGCCTACCACAACCCCTACTTCCTGGCGGGTGTGGATGCCGCCTTTTTCGGTGACGAATCCGCCCTCCCCAGCCGCATGGAAATACTCACCAAATACATCGCATATTGCGACCGGCAGCTAGCCGACGTGGGGCGTCTGCACCCCATGTCGCGCCATATTCTCGGCCTCTTTCTGGGCCAGCCGGGAGGCCGTGCTTTCCGTCGACATATCAGTACCTACGGCGTCAGGCCCGATGCAGAAACTGAGGTTCTGCGAAGAGCCGCGGAATTTTGCCAAAGTGGCACCAACACCTAAATGCACTTGTTTGAAGGGATCACAAGCCGGATAATAGATCTGAAAAAGTATCCAAGCCTGTGAGCCGCATTTTTAGTGGCAACCATTTACGTGGCAATAAAGGCACATCTCTGCAGGGGGTTTAATGAGTAATAAACTGGAACAATTGAAACAGTACTCCGATGTCGTCGCGGACACCGGGGATTTTGAAGCCATTCGTCGCTACAAGCCGATGGATGCCACCACCAATCCCTCGTTGCTGCTGAAAGCTGCCCAATCAGAATCTCATTCGGCGCTGGTGGACGAGGCGTTGGCAAGGACTGACTCCATCGCGGCTGCCAGCGACTACCTGGCGGTGGCGGTGGGCTGCGAAATTCTCAACATCGTTCCCGGCCGCGTTTCCACGGAAGTGGACGCACGTCTGTCGTTCAATACCCAGGCCAGTATCGACAAGGCCAAGCACCTGGTCGATCTTTACGCCGCCCAAGGCATCAGCAAGGACCGTGTATTGATCAAGCTGGCCTCCACCTGGGAAGGCATTCGCGCCGCTGAAGTTCTGGAGAAGGAAGGCATACAGTGCAACATGACACTGCTGTTCAGCTTCGCCCAGGCCGCGGCCTGTGCCGATGTCGGTGTTTTCCTGGTGTCGCCGTTCGTCGGCCGCATCATGGATTGGTACAAAGCCAATACCGACAAGAAGGAATATGCACCCTTTGAAGATCCGGGTGTTCAGTCAGTCACGCGGATTTACAACTACTACAAACAGCACGGCTACGAAACCGTTGTCATGGGTGCAAGCTTCCGCAATGCCGGCGAGATCGAAGCCCTCGCGGGCTGTGACCGCCTGACCATAGGGCCGGTTTTTCTGGAAGAGCTGAGCAACGATACTGGTAAGCTCGAGCGGGTGTTGTCGCCGGACAATACAGGTGCGGCCATCGCCAAATTGCAGGCGGACGAAGCAGAATTTCGCTTTACGCTGAACGAAGACGCCATGGCGACGGACAAGCTGTCCCAGGGTATTCGTCAGTTCGTGGTCGATCAGTTGAACCTGGAAAAGTTGTTGCAATCCCGTGCTGGCTAAAATCAAGGAATTTTTTCAGGCGGAATTCCACCACCCCGAGGGTGGCGTCATGAATGAAGAGCAGCGCCGGCTTGCCTGCGCGGCTCTTCTGATTGAAGTGGCCATTATCGACAACGAATTCGACGCCGAAGAATTCCAGGCACTGCAGTCCATTTTGCAGAATCAATTCGGTATTCCCGCGGAAGACTGTGAGGCGCTAACCACACTCGCCCAAAGCGAGTGTGAAGAGTCCACCTCCATGTATCAGTTTACGCAACTGGTGAATGAACAGTGCTCCCAGGAGGAGAAATTCGATCTGGTCAAGTGCATGAGGTCCATCGCCTATGCCGACGATGATC
>CAZEWY010000193.1:0-6424 GCA_964515945.1 uncultured Cellvibrionaceae bacterium | reverse complement strand
CGCTTGATGGTTGTGGTGGAGCGCTACCCCGACCTCAAGGAGAACCAGAACTTCCTGGCGTTGCAGTCCCAGCTCGAAGGCACTGAAAATCGCATTTCCGTGGCGCGCCGGGATTACATTCAGGCGGTGGAGCGTTACAACACCGAGATTCGCACCTTCCCCGGCCGTATCTGGCACAGCCTGCTTTATTCGGACCTGGAGCTTCGCGAAAGTTTTGAAGCGACCACCGAAAATGCCGAGCAGGCCCCCGAGGTGCAGTTCTGATGTTCAGGCTGATCAAAAGGATGCCTTGGGCAGCGGCGCTTTGCGCCCTGCTGCTCTGCGGTTTGAGCCACGCCCAGAACATCGAGTTTCCAAAGCTCACGGGTCGGGTTGTAGACAGGGCTGACATGATCGACGCCGCCACCGAGCAAAAGCTGACGGCCTTGCTGGAGGCTCACGAAAATGCCACCACCAATCAACTGGTCGTTGTCACTCTAGAGAACCTGCAAGGATATCCTATCGAGCAGTTCGGTTATCAACTCGGGCGCGCCTGGGGCATCGGGCAGAAGGGCGAGGACAACGGCGCCCTGCTGATCGTGGCTGAAGCCGAGCGCGCCGTGCGTATCGAAGTTGGTTATGGTCTGGAGGGCGAACTCACTGACGCTATCTCGTCCAATATCATCCACAGCGTCATACTGCCGGCGTTTCGCCAGGGCAACTTCAGCGAGGGCATCAGCCAGGGCGCTCAGGCCATGGTGCAGGCCGTTGGTGGCGAATACAAAATGCGCGATTCAGCCACCTCAGCCAAGCCAACCAGCACCGGCGGCAAAGCGCTGATTCTGTTGCTGGTCTTTGGCGGCTGGCTGGCACTGGCTTCAATTACCTCCATCGGCGGTGGCCGAGGTTCAGGGCGAGGGCTGCTGTTACTCGGCGCCCTGGGACTGCTCGGCGGAGGTCGCGGTGGATTTGGTGGCGGCAGTGGCGGCGGTTTCTCGGGTGGCGGTGGTGGTTTCGGAGGCGGTGGTGCCTCGGGGGGATGGTAAATGACAATGCTAAAAGCGGAGCAACAACAGGAAGTAGCGGATTTGATCGCGGACATCGAACGTCATACCGATGCGGAATTCGTGGCCGTTCTGGCTCATCGCAGCGACAATTACAGCTATATTCCACTGCTGTGGTCGGCTGTCATTGCCCTGCTGACACCCTTCCTGCTACTGGCCCTGCCACTCTGGCTCAGTGCCTTCGATATCGCCGTGGCACAGCTCATCGTATTTCTGGTGCTGTCTCTCCTGTTTCGCATTCCCGCCATCGGCATACACCTGATCCCGAAATCCGTGCGTTTCGGGCGGGCAGCCAATATGGCGCGTCGCCAGTTTCTGGAAAACAATCTGCATCACACCCAGGGTGAGACTGGCGTCCTGCTGTTTATTTCCGAGGCGGAGCACTACGTGGAAATCATTGCGGACCGGGGTATTAATCAGTTGGTGGAGCAGCGCCAGTGGCAGCAGTTGATCGATGACTTTGTCGTCGCGGTTAAAGCCGGCCATACCCACAGCGGGTTGATTGCCTGCATCAGTGCTTGCGGCACTTTATTGCGCAACAAGGTGCCGGCCACTGGTGACAAAAATGAGTTGCCGAATGGTCTGGTGATACTGCCTTAATAAGGCTCCGGCTTAGATGTTTTCCAGAAACGCCTCAGCGTCCTCAATGGATTCCTGCATGGCGGCGAGCAGGGCGTCGACGTCCCGCTGGACCGCCGCTGATTCCATCTTCAGGGCGGCTATGGCTCTGGCGTTGAGGTTGTGCTTCAGGTAAAGCACCTGATCGCGCATGGCGTTGAGCGCGGGCTCCAGGCGCTTTTCGCTGGCATGCATGCTTGCGATGAAGTCGGCATAGCTGCGTTGGGTCTGCGCAAGCTTGCGCCTGCTGTCGCGCTTCAGTTCCTGACTCGTATACTGATCAGTTTCAGATTTCCACTCTTCAAACAGGTCTTCCGCCACCTCTTCGATGGCATGGATTCGCTCGCGAATCTCCTCGGCGGCAGTCTCGCTGGCTTCAAATTCGGCATTGAGTCGATCGTAATGATCTTCGAGGGAGCCGCCATCAAACTCGATAACGGATTTGTATTTTTCGAGGGCGGAACGAAATTGTTCCTGTCCGTCTTCCTGCGCCTCCTTGGCCTCCTCCACCCGATCCACGAGTATGTCGCGCTTATAAATACCAACCGTCTCCATGGCACTGTAATAGGCGGACGAACAGGCACAAAGTGCCAACACCAGACTTGCAAGTGCCAACAGCCGGTTCATTCTGTCCTCATAGGGCGAAGCCCGCCACATCAGTTATAGTTCCTACTTTGGATGATTTTGCAGGGATGGATGGGGTTGCGATAGTTTGACTACCAGTTCCCCTGGCAGTTCAAATGACGGGTAGTTCAACAGCGGTAAGTAACAGTTTTTCTGGAGAATCCATGACACCTTTGACCAGATCATTTTATCAAAGACATCCGGCGGAAGTTGCCCCGGATCTACTCGGTAAGATCCTGGTCCGGCGGATTGAAAACACGTACCTCCGCGGCCGCATTGTTGAGGTTGAGGCCTACAGCTCCGATGATCCCGCCAGCCACACTTTTCGCGGTATGACCACACGCAACAGAGCCATGTTCGGTGAGGCAGGGCATGCTTACATCTATTTTATTCACGGTATGCATTACTGCATCAATGTGGTGGCGCGTTCGGATACACCGGCGGGTGGTGTCCTGATCCGCGCGCTGGAGCCGTTGTCCGGCATAACAACCATGCGACAGTTGCGCGGCCGGGAAAAGCTCCGGGATCTCACCAGCGGGCCGGCGAAGCTGACGCAGGCCATGGGCATTGACAAGACACTCTAAGGGACCGACATGACAAAACGAGGCCCGCTGTTTATCTGCGATGCCGTCGGCACGGACCTGTTGGGTGGCACGGAGAAGATGATCAAGGTTACTTCACGCATCGGCATATCACGAGCGGTCGATGTGCCCTGGCGCTTCACGCTGGCCGATAGCAACTTCTGTTCACGATGACGGAAAAGTGAGAAATAGATGGGGCTTCCTCACGGTCGGAACTCCACAACCATAAATGCGCTCGTATAGAAGGATTTTGTATGGTGGCCTGATCGGCAACGGAGGCAAGGAATGAAAGTTCGTTCAAAGGTTGGCGTGGTGGCCATTGCTGTCGTTGCCCTTCTTGTTGCCCTGCGCGCCGCCGCGCCCTTCGCGATTGAATACGCGTTGAACGAACGGCTGCTTCCCGACCTCGGCGACTACAGCGGCAGCGTCGAAGACATTGACCTGGCACTGTGGCGCGTTGCATTTCGCATAGAGGGGCTTCGGGTTGAGAAGGCCGTTGGCAAGGATCAGGTGGATTTTGTTATAGCCCCGGTCATTGATGTATCCATGAGCCGGCGGGCATTGATGCACGGAGCTATCCGGGCAAAGGCATTTCTCGACCGCCTGGAAGTCAATTTTGTCGACGCGGAAAAGCCTCAGGATCGGCAGTCGGGGCGCGGTCTGGATTGGCAGATACTGCCCGAGGATTTTCTCAAGTTTACCCTGGAGGAGCTGGAAGTGCGCCAGGCCCAAATTGCCTTCCGCAACTTCACCTCGAACCCACCGGTAAACCTGCAGGCGACAGAGATAGATCTACTGGCTACCAATCTCACCAATGTCGCCGACAAGGAGGGTAAGCGCGTTGCGGATGCGGCGGTCACAGCCAATCTTTTCGGCGGGTCGCCACTGGCGTTCAAGGCCCGCTTTGATCCGTTCGATTTCAAAAGCTTCCTGTTTGCCGGCAACATAGCCATTGAAGATCTGGTGAGGATCAACAACTTCGCCCAGGCCTACGGCAACCTGGACTTCAAGAGCGGAAGCGGAGAAATCGTTGTCGAGTTGGAAGCGGACAAGGGCAAACTCAGCGGCTATATCAAGCCCCTGTTCGAAAATGTGCAAATCGCGGATTGGGAGCAGGATGTCGAACGACAGAATGATAATCCGCTCAGACTGATCTGGGAAAGTGTCACCGGCGTGGTCAACAACATATTCACCAATCCCCAATCCGATAAATTCGCCACACGCATCGAAATCAGCGGCGACATTTCCAATACCGAGATCAATACCTGGAGTGCTGTATTTGGTATAGTACGCAATGCCTTTGTGGAAGCGGTCAACAATAATTTTGATCAAATAACGCCTCTCGACACTTCCGATATAGACGCGGGTGAGGACTCGAAACAAAAGTGACGCTGACCGCACGAAGGCGACGACAAAATTCTGATACTGCAAAAGAGCTTCCGATGAAACCGAGCAAACACTTCCTTGTTACCGGGCGCGTACAAGGCGTCTACTTCCGGGCCGCTACCCAGTCATGCGCCCGCAGGCTCGGCGTGACCGGCTGGGTGCGCAACTTGCCGGATGGCCGCGTCGAAGCCCTGGCTCAGGGTTCTCCGAGCGCGCTACAGGAATTTGAAAAGTGGCTGTGGCAAGGCCCCGAAAATGCTCTGGTCGAAAAGGTAACGGGGGAAGAGGTGAATGAGTCAGCCGAATATCGGGACTTCACAATTGATAGAAGCCGTGATTGAGCCGCGCTTATGAATGATCATCCGCTGATTGACATAGGCGCGAACCTCACCAACTCACGCTTTTCCGGCGACCTCTCCGAAGTGATTGCCAGTGCTCAGGCTCGGAAAGTCGTGCATGCCATAGTGACCGGTACCTCCCTGGACGAAAGCCGGGCAGCCTTGCAGCTGACAGAAGAATATCCCGATTATTTGTCCTGCACGGCGGGCGTGCATCCCCACGTTGCCAGCAGTTGGAGCCGCGATGCGGAATCGGAAATACGACAACTATTGACCCACAAATCAGTAGTGGCCGTGGGCGAATGCGGTCTCGATTTTAACCGGGATTTTTCGCCGCGCGATCAGCAGGAAAAATGTTTTGCCGCACAGCTGGAAATTGCAGCGTCAGTATCCAAACCGGTTTTCCTGCACGAGCGCGATGCGCACGCCCGCTTCGCCGCTATCCTGAAAGATTTTCGCGATCACCTCAGCGGCACCGTGGTGCACTGTTTTACTGGCACCAAAAAAGAACTCTTCGCCTATCTGGACCTCGATTGCCACATCGGCATTACCGGCTGGATATGCGACGAACGCCGCGGCGGCGATCTACGCGAAGCCGTGCGCCACCTGCCACTGAACCGCCTGATGCTCGAAACCGACGCCCCCTACCTGACACCCCGCACCATCAAGCCGCGCCCGCCCAAAGGGCGCAATGAACCCAAGTATCTGCCCTATGTACTCGTTGAGCTGAGTGAGTTGCTGGGGGAATCCGAACGAGATATTGCCGCGCAAACTGTAAAGAACACCCAAATATTTTTTGATCTGACTGCCGCGGCATCTGAGTGCGTCGTCGATGGTCTGCTCGAACCGAGAAAAGCGACGTGAGTTTCGGTCGCTAACAGAGGTTCACCGCAGCAGATTCCGTTATGCTGAGGAAAGGGATATGTAAAAAAGGTCAAATAAAAAATTTGTAACTACTTTTATTTTAATTTAGGCTCGTGCAGAATAATAAACGTTTTTCTGGCAAAAATAATGCTTTCCAACCGGTCATCTTTCATGGCCCATGGCCGCTCAAAAAATATAAATAGGAATGTATGAATAAGCTATGGATGGGTTTCCTTCCTGATTAAGTACTTCACTCCTGCTGCAATGTACCGCCATGCATGCGGCAATAGCCCAAGTGCGGTTGAAAAAAATGACTTGAAAATACTTTAGTCCGGGTATTCGCTAGACATGAAGCAAACCCTACTCTTAGAGGTCGAGCTTACTTTCTCCAAAATCTATTGAAGAAAAATGATTGGTGCTGTGGATCAACAGTTAACCGAGGTATTGGGTCAGGTTGAAGAGATTGAGCCTTATGAGCGATGAGCTAGCGATATTCCTCCTAAGGAAGCAGGCAGGCAATGGTGAAATGTATTTGCACACTATGACTCTGGTCCAGCAATCCGACGGTAGCTGGCGAATTAAAGAGCTTTAGGTCAGAGTTATGATTAATCGGAATCTTCTTATAACGCTCGGCCTCGTTGCATTATTTGCTCTGATTGTCATGCCCAAGCCTCTATATTATGAGCAGCCGCAGATAACAGGCGTGGTTGTTAATAAGCAGACTGATGAGCCTGTCGCAGGTGCCATCGTTGTTGCGCGGTGGGTGCTGACTGGAGGTTTTTTTACGACATATAGCGTAGGGGTACTGGATATTCAGAGAACGATAACGGGCGAGAATGGCGAATTTGAGCTGCCTGGATGGGGGAAAAAGTGGAGGCGGTGGCTTTCGGGAAGCTATTTGGATCATCGCCAACCCACTATAACGATAGTGAAGGCGGAGTATGAACCTAACAGCTTCTACAATGGTTAT
>CAZEWY010000192.1:0-6431 GCA_964515945.1 uncultured Cellvibrionaceae bacterium | reverse complement strand
GCCGAAGCGGCCTATGCGGACCGCGGTATGGATGGCACCCGCTTCGCCCGAGATAATGTCAGCCTCAAGCTGACAATGGAAAATCTGTCGCCCCGGTTGCGCAAGCTGGAGGCGCAGCTTTTTTACAACCAGGTCGACCACGTCATGGACAACTACACGCTGCGCGAGCCAGGTGGGATGATGCCCGTGCCCATGGCGTCCAATCGCGACCGGGAAACCCAAGGTGCGCGGATTGTCGCGGCCTTTGCGCCCACGGCAAAGGCTGAACTGGCGATAGGCGCCGACGCCCAGCGCAACGACCACAGTGACCGCACCACCATGAATCAGGAGATGATACCCTACGGGCAGATGCCGCGTGTGGAGGATGCCGTCTCCCGGCAAACAGGTGTTTTTGCTGAATGGACACAGACGCTGCCGCACGAACAACGCCTGATCGCCGGCTGGCGCGTGGACGACTGGCATGCCGAAGACAAGCGCGAAACCATTGCCGCCGGCATGGTGCAGGTCAACAACCCGAGCACCAACAGCGAGCGGGACGAACGCCTGCACAGCGGGTTTGCGCGCTTCGAAAAGGACTTACACCAGACGCCGGCCACTCTTTACGCCGGTATCGGCCACAGCGAACGCTTCCCCGATTACTGGGAATTGATTGCCATGGAATCCCGTGACTCCGCCAGTGCCTTTGGCGTGCGGCCCGAGGCCACCACGCAACTTGATACAGGTGCCCTTTACCGCCATGACAAGCTCCAGGGCAGCGCTTCGCTTTTCTACAACAAGATCGATGATTATCTATTGATAGAGACCGGCTTGACTAAACCGGCAGGCATGATGATGACCCGCGACGCCACCATCACACGCAATATCGACGCCACCAGTTGGGGGATGGAAATGGAACTCAGCTATGCCTTCAACGAAAACTGGCGAGCCGATGTCTCGATGGCCTTCGTACGCGGCAGCAATGATACCGACCGAACGCCTCTGGCCCAGCTGCCACCTCTGGAGCTGCGCGTCGGACTCAATTACAGCAATCCCACCTGGTCCGCAGGTGCTTTCTGGCGGGTGGTGGACGACCAGTCCCGCTTCGATATCGGCAAGGGCAATATCGCCGGTCAGGACATAGGTCCGACCGAAGGGTTCAACGTCTTTTCACTCAATGCCGGTTGGCAACTGAGTCCAAGCCTGCTGATTACCGCTGGCATCGACAACGTCTTTGACCAAAACTATGCCGAACACATCAGCAAGGCGGGCGCCATGATTCCCGGTTTCGAGCAGATCACCCGCGTCAACGAACCGGGGCGCAACCTGTGGCTGAAGGCGCAATTGCGGTTTCAGTAGTCGACGGTGGGAATGAGGGTTGAGAAGCTGACTGGAGGGTCAAAGCCAGAAGCGATTGGCCGCCACAATAGCCCAGACCACGGCCAACAGAACCAGACTGATGAATACCAGGGCCGAGCCTATATCCTTGGCGCGCCCCGAGAGCGGGTTGGCCTCGGGGCCTATGCGATCCACCACCGCCTCCACGGCGGAGTTGACCAGTTCCGCCATTACGACCCAGAACACACTGGCAATCAGCAGAATCAGTTCGATGTGATTGGTGGCAAGCCAGAAGGCGCCGGGAATGAGTACCAGCGCCAGCACCACTTCCTGGCGAAAGGCCGCTTCAAAACGCCAGGCGGCGGCAAAGCCCTGCATGGAATAGCGAAAGGCATCGATAACTCGGGCGATGCCGGTTTTTCCCGGTTTAGACATGGTCGACCCAACTCCATTTACTTTTGCGACACCTTAACGCAAGTTGAAGCTCATGACATCAGGCCTGCATTCGCGCGACCCGCACAAATCGCTATAACAAAAACCTGATGATCCAAACCAGAAATTATAAAAACCTGCTGATAATGTCCCATGTTTATAGTGGGACCCTGCAATGGGATCCAAGTCCTGTACACCATTTAACCGGCAATGATATTTTGCGCCATGGCAGAAAGATCATCGGCCGTCATTTCTCGATCTTGGGATCTTCCTGATGCGTCTGATTATCCACTGCCAGATTCCGTAATGGTACGCGGCCCACCCGAGGTGGCCGCGTCCATTTCTCGAAATAATAATAAAGAGGATATGCGATGAAACTCTCGCTGATGAAAAATCTAATCAAGAAAACCTTCCTGGCCTGCGGGCTGGCGACTTTTGCCGGCCTCTCCAGTATCGCCAGCGCCGCTACGGTGGACCTCCTGGTGCTCTACGACAACTACTCCAGCAACTATTTTGGTGGGAATCCGCAAACGGCCATGACCAACTGGGTGAACCAGATGAATTCCGCCTACGCGAATAGCCAAATAGATGTGCAGTTGCGTCTGGTGGGCGTGCGACACCATGAGGAAACTGGTGCGGACATGGGTCAGGTTCTCGGCAACCTGCGCGTCGATGGCAACGTCATTGCGTTGCGCGACCAGTTGGGCGCGGACTTTGTCTCCTACATGCATGAGAAAGGCGCCTGCGGTATAGGCTATGTCGCCGTACACAAGGACTGGACCTGGAACGTCGTCCATGCTGGTTGCGGCCCCATGGTCATGGCTCACGAGCTGGGTCACAACATGGGCATCAACCACTCCCGCAAGCAGGGCGATACCTCCGGTGCTCGTTACCGCTATGGCGTCGGCTACGGGGTGCAGAATACTTTCGTGGATATCATGGCTTACGAAGGCGTTTTCAACACCACCCGCGTCAATGTGTTTTCCAATCCCAACCTCACTTGTCGCGGTCTGCCCTGCGGCATTCCCGTTGGTCAGCCGGATGAAGCCTATGCAGCCCTGGCCATCCACAATGTGCGCAACGAGATTGCCGGCTTCAGGGCAACCGCTGGTGGCAATGGCCCCGTGAAAGTTTCACAGCATTGCGACTACGGCGGTTACACCGTCGGACTTCCCGCCGGCAGCTACAACCTCAGCCAGCTGCAATCCCGTGGAATCCTCAACGATGATATTTCATCGGTTCAGGTACAGAGCGGTTACAAGGTGGATTTTTTCGAGCACGACAATTTCACCGGCAATGTTGTAACCAAAACCGGCAATGACAACTGCCTGAACAACGAAGGTTTCAATGATCTGGCCAGCTCCATTATTGTTAGTGCCAGCGGGTTCAGTCACACCACACAAGCCGAAAATTATTTCAGCATGAGTGGCGTGCAACTGGAAAATACCACCGACGCCGGCGGCGGCCAGAATGTCGGCTGGATTGATGCGGGCGACTGGATGGCCTACAGCAGCATCAATGTTCCCACCTCCGGCAACTACACCGTCGAATACCGCGTTGCCAGCCTGAATGGCGGCGGTACCTTGTCACTCGACCTTAATGGCGGCAGTGTCGTACTGGGTCAGGTGAATATTCCAAACACCGGCGGGTGGCAGAACTGGACCACGGTTTCACACACCGTATGGATCAACGCCGGTACCTATAACTTCGGTATCTATGCCCAGGCGGGCGGCTGGAATATTAACTGGTGGCGTATCAAGCAGTAAGCAACCCGTTCTGTTCGTGTGACGACAGCGGTTCGTGTGGAGTGAACATCTCCGCCATGCCGCTGGCGTTTCCGGGCAGTTTTCCCGTCGTCGAAACAGAATTGAGTTCAAACAAAGGGAGCTGTCGGAAAAACAATAATCGGTTTCCTCTTTAAAGGAGTCACCAATTCATTCGACAGTCTCTAAGGCATTCGTCATGAAAAATATCACCTACGTAATTGTCGCCATCCTTGTCATAGGGGCCACAATTTTTTTTCTCAATAGGGAACCCCCGGTTAGCGACTCGAAAGTAGACGTCGATAAAACGGCTTCATCCATCGATAATGAACAACCCACGTTACTTCCACCTGCTTCGCCCCGGGCCGCCGGCAAAAATAATTTAACGGCATCTGCGAAGTCACAGGAAGAAAAGGGACCTGCGCCGGAGTATGAACATATAGCCGAGCGACTTGACGCCATGCAGCGGCGTCGCCCCGGCGAGCATTTCGACCCCGCCGCAGTTGCAGCCGCCGTTCAACGCGACACCGCCTGGGCGCCAGCCGAAGAAATACCCACGGAATTACCGCTTGAACCCGAAGAGTTCAGCGATGGTCGTCAGTTTATCCAGTTCGATAGCCTTAAATTGGAAACGCTGATGCCTGGCGACAATGTCAAAGTTCGCGTCGAAGAACTTGGCGAGGATTACACAGTGGTTATCGACGAAATTAAAAAACATGACTACAGCAACATCAGCTGGTATGGCCACATTGATGGCGACGATGGCCAGACTTACAGTGTGAGCTTCACTCGCGGCGAAGGCTTGACTGTTGGCGGCCTCAGCACGCCCGAAGGGCACTACGTCCTACAGGCCCACGGCAATAATGGTTGGATAGCGTCGAGTGGCTTGCTGTACAAGATAGACCCCAATGTCCCCGACGTAATTTATCCGGAAGATGTCATGCAACAAAATTACGGAGAAGAGTGAGGTTCGGGAAAGGAGAAAGTACGCCTTCCGTCGAATGTCGGAAGGCGCGAGCAGTAGTCAATCAGTCCTTCAAACCCTTGCCGGTCACGGCCCAATAAAGCCCGCCGTAAATATGTTCGAGGAACAACTTATCAGTGTAGGTTGATGGCATGTGCCCAAGCGCTGTATAAAATGCGCGACCGCCGTCATACTCGTGGTACCAGGCCATGGGGCGAAAAGTGTCAGCGGCCTCGCTATCATCGCCTTCTTCCACAAACGGACTACCATCAACGGCGAGAATATAATTCAGTCCTTCGATACGCTCCTTGCCGAATTCATACCACTCATCGGTCCACAGAAAGCTATCCGGCATACGTGCCAGACCGGGGAAGTTTCGATCGAGAACACGAAGCTCCGCAGTTTGAATATAGGGATGGCTATGGAAAGTGCGACCCACCATTTTCGTATACCAGTCCCAGTCGTATTCGGTATCCGAGGCACTGTGTACACCCACGAAGCCCTTGCCCGATTGTATAAAACGCTCCATCGCCGCCTGTTGTTCATCGGTCAGAATGTCGCCGGTGGTCATTAAAAAGACAATTGCCTGATATTGTTGCAGCTGCTCATCATTGAAAACGCGGGAGTCCTCCTGCCAGTCAACCGTAAAATGATGTCGCTCCGCCATGGCCCGCATGGCGTCAACCCCTTCATTGATGGACTGGTGGTGCCAGCCATCGGTCTCGGTGAAGAGCAATACGTTGAACTGTGGTGGGTGAGCATAAGCCTTGAGTGAAAGGAGTGCTCCGAATAGCACTATCAGAAGGAGTGGCTTTTTCATGGAAACCTCTGTTGTTGTCATTTTGACTAATAATACGCGAGGGTGGAGGAAAATCAAAATTATAGCCACATATCCAGTGATCAACGGTAAGAGCTGGGGCGGCCACGAATCGAGGTGTACGCTCACTTACTTGTCTAGGCTCGCCATAACGAGGTCTCAGCGTCTGCCGCGCTAGCCAAGAACGTGCTGGCGGCGGTAGTCTGCCCAGCTCTGCTGGCCGCGCGGAATTGATGGTTAACCGTCCAGCCCGGCGTCCAGAAGCAATCGGCGCAACTGCCTTTCTTCCCTCATGACATAAATTATCAGAACGGCATCGCCTTCTTGGCGGTAAAATATACCGCAGGGCTTGACGTACACCTCCCGGTAAATCGAGTTTGGGATTTCGGGTGGTACATGACCGGATTCCGGAAACTGCTCAAGCCGATCAACGGTCGAGAATACTTTCCTGACAAGACGAGAAGCAGCTTCTGGCTTATCCAGTGCGATATATCCTGCAATTTCGTCGAGTTGGTCCAGTGCTGGATCCGACCATGTTATTTCAGCCACTTCCTCATCCGCTCCCTGGCTTGTTCATGGGAGGTAGCTCTACCCTCCAATATTGCCCTCTCTCCCTTAGATAGCCCTTCCAGTAGCACCAGTCTGCGCTGCATGAATTCATAGTCCTGGACATCGACCAGATAGGCCGAAGGCTGGCCATGCTCAGTAATCAGCACAGCTTCTTTGCTGGCATGTAAATCAGCAAGAATTTTAGTCGCTTGACGCTTGAGATTGGTTACTAGTTCTACTTTCATTGGATACCTCACCTGAAGTACTACTATAGTATCACTTCAGATTACAAACGTGGAGCTATCCGGGACCTTAAACACCTGGTCCTCGGAAACTGTCAAATTGGTGTATAGATTCCTGAATCGATTGCCTCACAGCCAAAGTAAGTGCACACATTCATCACACATCCAAATTCGCCACAGCCAGAGCATTACTCTCGATAAACTCCCGCCGTGGTTCTACGTGGTCGCCCATCAGACAAGTGAAGATCTGGTCGGCGGCTATGGCGTCTTCGACGGTGACTTGCAGCATGCGGCGGGTTTCGGGGTCCATGGTGGTTTCCCAGAGTTGCTCCGGGTTCATTTCGCCCAGA
>CAZEWY010000191.1:0-6456 GCA_964515945.1 uncultured Cellvibrionaceae bacterium | reverse complement strand
AGCCATATAGCGGCTTACTGGCATCAGATAACCCCCGGCCTGCTCGCGCCCGGCACCCGCAGAAGCCTCAATAATGTCTGCTGCTTTGTTTGCCAGATCGGCGTCACCGCCGAACTCACTTTGAAGTTGCTGCCTGTATTCAGCTTCACGCCCGTCACTTGCTCCCAGTAGCGACGACGCAAACAGTTGCGCACCGGCTTCAGACTGAAGGCCATGCTCATTAACAGCCGTTTGGGCTGCCAGCTCACGGAACTCGTCACCGTATTGCTCAACAAAACGCTGTGCGTGCTCCGCACCTTCCTCCGATGCACTGGCAAACGCTGCCGCAAAGAACATTCCACGTTCCCTAATGGACATGTCTTTAGCAGCTTCCGACAAATCACCTTCTCCAGTAATCCACTCTTTGGCCGCTGTGTATCCGCTGACTCCGGCACCGATAATCGAACGCCCCAGGTCTGCGGCTCCAGTCGCGATATGACCCGCTACGCCGTACTCATCCTGGATGTACTGATCACCACGGTTTGAATCAGCGATAAACTGGTCGCGTTCTTGGGGAGTCATGGCCGCTAGGTGCTCCATCGAACCTGCGAAATCATCCGAGAAACCGCCTGCTCCAGCACTAACCCCACCAACTACTTGGTCGAAGAATCGGCCAATACCCTCGGTAGTAGAGAAGATACTCGCCGAGGTAGATGGCTCGACTTCAGACGCCATAATTTGACTTCTCAGAGCACCGAGCCGCTCTCCCCGGTAGTCGTCTCTGTTTTCAGAGTCTGCCGCTTCTACGTGGCTTAGGTTTTGGTTATGACGCTGAAGCACTACGCTCTCCCCAGGCACGCCTGCCCTTGCCTGATTTCTTTGTTCGTTCGACATGTTCTGGGGTTCTTGAAGCTCTCGCGCACCTATCCCATGCGTTATCGCTGGAGAGCTTTCCAAAAGATCTTGCTGTGCATTGGAATCTTTCACGGTTGTCGCGCTGCCCGTAGCACTTGCGATGGTTTCGGCAGCAATAGCCTGTTCCGATGCTTTACCAGAGTTAAGAAGCGCATAGAGCTGACCACCTGCGGTTGCTCTTGCTGAATCCATTCCCAACGCTTCATAAAACTGGGATTTCTCAGCCGCAAGTTGGCGTGTTTCGGGTGAAGCCATCCGCATCCCATCTCTTAGCTGTGAATGAGCTTCAGGACTGCTGGTTACTGTCTCCGCTAGGGCTCTCATATCCATTGCACTCGTCGTTCCAATGCTCGATTGAGCGCTGGCGAGACGCTGATAAGTATTTTGTGCTGTTATGGCTTGGGTCGCGGATTCAGAAAACTGCTCACGCTGCTCCTCTCCAAGAGAGTTCGTAAAGCGCTGACCACTCTGCGTATTGACCTGACGAGCTATATCCCTAGTCAAAGCTGCTGAATCGCTATCAGTGAAACCGACATTTTTGGCAAGCCGGTCCATATCACCTGTCAGTTGCTGACGTTGATCAGTGGACGTAGAAGTTGCCGATCCGGAAATACCTCCTTTTACATCGACAGGTGCAGCCTTTGCTATTGCCATGCCAGCAGGGCCAGCCAACAGGGCTCCCGCAACCTGCCCGGCATCGACGTTCGCACTGGCCTGCATACCGATGGCTCCTGCAATGGCATCTGTATGACTCTCGTTCAAGCCATATTGCCGAGCGTAATCCTGAGCTTGGCCGTAAATCGCCTGTGCCTGTGAAGAGTCAGATGCACGAAGGGATTGCCCAAGCCCTTGTAAACGAGCGTAGCTTTGTTCAGCAGAGGCCCCAGAGAAAACCGAATTAGAAAGCTGGGATGCAAATGACTGTGTTGCCTGGGCTGACGATGCCTGGGAGGAACTAACCGCACTACTGAGCATGTTACCGACGTTCACCTTATCCACCATGCTCTCGGAACCGGTAAGTTGAAGCCCTCGGAAGTCATCAAATTGAGATTTCGGCATCATGTCCAACGCTGCTGAGGGCTTAATGGCGTCGGGAGTAGTGATTTTCTCGTTGATATGGTCACCGCCATTCAAGCGTCCAGCGAGAGAAGTCATTGCGTAAGTGGAGCCGGTAACAACAAACAGAGTAATCACTGGAGTGGCCGCAGCCAACATGCCTCCCGTTGCAAGCCAATTAGATGTTATCTGGTATGCCTCGCTTATTCCGTGGAACGTGGAAAACGGGTCGTTCTCTAGGGCACTCAACGCACCTGTAGCGGACATATGAATATAGAGGTTAATAATTGACAACACCGGCATCCAGAGCTGAATCCATGCGAGTGTCACCAAATACTTTCCCACCAAACCGATACCGAACCGGCCCATCAACATAAAGAATGCAGCCAGAGGTGTTACGGCATAAACGAACCCCTCGAAAAACGTCATCATCGGGCGAACGATGGTCATAAACATTGATTGTTCAGCAGCCCATTGAGTATTCCTTTGCTGGATTGCTTGGTTCAGCATAATTGCCGACGAGTAATCCCGCATATCCTGATACTTTCCCTGGGCAGCATCTTCATATATCGGCTTAAGCACGGTTGTTAGTATGTAGTCCTGAGCATTAGATCCCGTCATGCCAAGACTCGCTAATGCATCATAAAGGCGATTTGACACACCGACTCCAGCGACATCGCCACTAGCGTCTCTCATTCCTCGCTCGATGGCTTCATGAACCAAATAGTTGCCTTTAACTTCATTCAGTGCGTTGCTAAGCGCCACAAACCCATCAGAACAATTGTAATCCTGGGGAGAGCCACCAAGATAAAGCCGAGTTCCATATAAGTCTGATTCAAAACGAAGTGCCTGCATTGCAGGGGCGGTAAATAAGTCTTGGATTGACGCTTGATGCAAATCAATTTTTGTTAGCGTGCATTCTCGTATGTAGTTGTGAATTGAAAGCTCGACGTTGACACCCTCTCCACCAACAGCGTTATCCATTGCTTTAAATACAACCGGGTTAACGGCAGCATCTTGAAGCTGATTTATCAGGTGAAGGGAGTCGGCAAATCGATTCTGTGTCGAAGCCGGTGAAATAAATGAATACCCCTGCTCAAACAGGCTTGTAACTGAGTACCCGACATTTGAGACAACAGAACCAACCGCTGCTGGCCCCACTGGGACATTATCAACGACCCGAACTTCGCCAGAGTACGCATCTTCAATAAGGACAGTCGTGGATGGTCCAAATGCCATAGCATAGAAAATCCATGCCACCAAAACAGTGCCAATCTGTATTTCCTTGGCTCCATTCATAATAGATTGGAAGAAAACTATTAAGACACCGATAAGCAGCCCTACCGATGCCATTTGTGTGAAATCGCCGGTTCCGGTGATCATGGAAACGGCTATCAAAACCTGCTCCAAGAATGCCGAATCACCGACAGAGTGTATGGTCCACATTGGGGAATCTCCTGTTAAAAACTCCCCCTCATACTAAATTCACCTATCACTAGAGCACGCACGTGTTCTTGCCCATTTTGGGCGCAAAGCCAAATTTAGGGTAAGTTTGTACCGTCAGTACAAGCCATTGTTTTTTATGGATTAACCAATGTTATTGGGTTGCGTTTTCTTAAAGTCGTGAGACACTTTTTAAAGATAACGGAGGATAAACCCATGAAACGATACATCGAGATTGCAGCTTCTGCTGCTGTAGTTCTGTCACTGGCAGGTTGTGCAACCACCGGGTCATCCGACCCCGCAACCTATGAGCCGGCTAAATCCCGTGCGTACAACCTCGCTCAAGCCGGGGGTATCACTGAAGCGCGGGATACGGAGAGAAAGCACCTTTCAGAAAACGAGCTTTACAAGGTCGCCTCCAATGCCGACATCCTCATGTGGGATCGAGGAGCAAATTGGAGCGGGGGAGAAGCACTGGGAGCCAGCCTTTTGTTTGCAGCCCTGGAGCCAACGTCGAACTTTGCGAAAGACTCATTGTTCGGCTGGATGCCTTCCAGCATGGCGACAGATGCCGTGCAGGCCCGTGCGAAGATGTCAGAAGTGACTACCTCCGCAATGAAAAAGGCTCTCGGTAGCCTTGACTATACGTATGAAGCCACGCTAGAGAACTACGACCAAAAAGCAGTGTTTGGGGGCGGAAGCGCTTTTCTGTTCAGTCAGATAACTATTATCGACCAGGATAAGGGATGCCCAGCACCAGATTCCGTCGATCACTACTCAAAGACATTCTATGTCTCCTCTCAGATCATAGAGCCAAGTCAAGGCTTTGAACCTGCGTTCCTGGGAGGTAGTCAGGCCTGGTCGTTCAAAACTGACGGCGTGAAGGCCTCATCTGTGAAACTGAATTTCCCGGCAGGGGTGACCGTGGACAGAGTGTCCATCATCGGCGCAATCAGCGAGAATCTGCCCGATTGGGCCTACATGTTTACCCCTCAAACCGATGACACTCCTCCCATGGTCGTAAACAAGGGGAAACCCTTGTACTTTGTGGAGCCGGTTAGTAATGATGGTAAGAATTCGCCCAACACACAAAGCGACTGATTGGAACGATGACCTTCAGAAACTTTCACATGTGAAAGTTTCTGAAGGCATCCGATAGCAAGAAAGCGAGGTTTGCAGTCATGGCAAGAACACTAGATCAGCTCCTAGAGCAGGAGAAGCCCGAAGTTGTGGCCGAGGCCAAACGAAAGGCATCGGAAATTCTCGCCACTTTGGATCAACAATCTACAAAAGAACGGGAGCGTGAAGACAATTCCGTAAACGCCCCTCCTCAGAAATAGCAAAGGGCCAGACAAGCTGGCCCTTTGTTGGTGTTTAACTACAACCTTCATCTTCAATAACAATATACCGCTCGGGATCATCATAAATCTTGATCGCTTGGTAATACGTCATTGAAGTGAGATCGGTATCTACGCTCGGCTCAAGTTCTGAAGCAGGCGGCCTCTGATCGTAGACATCAATTTCGAACACTCGTGTTCTGTCAATACATAGCTCCACACGGAACGCCCGATCTTTTGATTTCCAATAGTAGTACCCAGACGCCTCACTAGAACAAAATGGACTGTAAAGGGCAACTGGGTCTTTACCATGAACGTGGATAAAGTCTTCACTTTCCGGTATTGGAAAAGGGTCTACTCCACCATTGCGATAAAATATCTCTGAAATCATAATTACTTTCTCCTTACGATAGGTTGTTAAATAATACCAATCTAAGTGGCTCTATAAAGAAGCCGAAATTGCCCAATAAGAGCAATTTCGACCGTTTCATAGAGTGTTTACCGTGGTGCATATCCCGATTCAGCAAGACCCTTCTGCAACGCAGATAAAGCCTCTCTCATCAAATACGCCTCGTCATCGTCAACAGCATTAATCCTCACTTCTTGCCAACCAACTCGCTTTACAAGCTGCGCTAAAGCCAAGGCCTGCGCATCGGACAGCTCAGTCAGGACGGATACTGTGTTATCCATAAGGACCTCCTATAGGAAGGAGGGAAGCCCCCAAGGGCATCCCCAGGGGCTTCATTAATGCACCGCATCGTAGTGCGACTTCGCGTAGGCAAGATCGAGCGTAAAGGTAATCTCAATCCGGTCCACGACGAGGTCGAACTTACGGGCGTGTTCCAACAGATTGGACCGGAACACTGATTCGGCTTCGTCATGCGACGTTGCGTTAACGGTTTCAGCGATTAACTCACCTTCTGCGTTGTCGTAACAGACGTCGGTGTAGTACACACGTCCGCACACATCGAACTGGTGATTCCCTGATTGATTTTGAGTTTGTCCCAGCATGTCTATTCTCCAAAAATGAAAAGCCGGGACTTCGCCCTACCGGGCTTAGTACCCGGCTGGGTGGTTTAATACTTACCGAGGACCGGCAAGTGATTTGTTGCAGTGGAGCGCAGGTCGAATGACCTCACCATCAATGATGCGGCCAGTGATGAATCCGACAGGAGGATTCTGTTCTGATTGCTCCGGTTCAATAACGTCCCCAGTTATTGGCGACGCGGTTTGACTGACGACCCGTACGGGCCGCGCTTTGAACATTGATCGAACGATGACGTTAAGAGCGCGGGCTACCAGTGAGGCACCAAACGCAATAACACCAACCGTGACAATCATGACCAAAACGAATGTGGAAAAGTACATATAAAGCTCCAAACAATGGTTAATTGAAAGGGGCTTATCCGTGACCGGGAAGCCCCGGTTACGGGTTTAAATGATTTATCGGGAACGCGAGAACCAATCTGAAACTGGCTCAAACTTGTCGCCCGACTTCATTATTTCGATGAAGTCATCCTCGTTGTCACATCGGGCCAAACCGAAATAGCTTTTCGTAAATCGGCCATCAAGGCACCGAAGGACCGTGAAGTGGAGATTTCCTTTTGACTCACAGTGAGCCATGACAATCCCTCTGCGTTGATACACATGGGAATCATTCAAAGGAAGCACCAAGCCGTTGACTTCGAGTTTTTTCATCTTGCACCTCAAATAGTTTTGAGGGGTC
>CAZEWY010000190.1:0-6529 GCA_964515945.1 uncultured Cellvibrionaceae bacterium | reverse complement strand
AGGGGAGGCGACGAACTGAACCTGGTGGAGGAGGGCAAAAACTACGGCTGGCCCATGGTCAACTACGGCACCGATTATCTCAAGGTCGACTGGCCCGAACACCTCGACTGGGGCGGCCATGAGGGCTATGAACAGCCTGTGATCGCCTGGTACCCGTCCCTGGCCGTTAACAATATTATCCGGCTGGAAGGCTCGGGCTTTTCACGCTGGGAAGGCAATCTGATCATGGGCACGCTGAAAGACCAGGCCATCCACCGGTTGATTCTGGACGGAACCCGGGTGGTCCTGAGCGAGCGTATCAGTATCGGCAGTCGCATCAGGGACCTCGCGCAGACGGCGGAAGGTGAGCTCTTGCTGCTGACCGACGACGGCGATCTGATATTGGTGGAGGCGGTCGATGCCGATGATCCCGAACAGCCGCTGTCTGCCGACATGCAGGCGGCTCGGCTCTGGGTCAACTGCGACAGTTGCCACTCCCTGGAACCGGGTGCGGGACACAGTGTGGGTCCCAACCTCAATGGCGTGGTGGGCAGTGATATAGCCCGTTTCGACGATTTTGACTATTCCGAGGCACTCGCGGGTCTCGATGGCACCTGGACGGAGGAAAAGCTCGATGAATTCCTGCGTGATCCTCAGGCGTTTGCGCCCGGAACCACCATGGGCTTCGCGGGGTTTGAAAAGGCATCGGACAGGCAGGCCATTATCCGATACCTCGTTCACTGATGACGTCAGCGGGGCAGCCCCTTGGGCACCATGACCGGTCGCTCCAGCCAGCGTTCGAACCGACGCGATATGGCCTCCAGGTGCTCCGCCCACCATTCGGCATCATTCTCGATGGCAGTGGTCAGATGGTGTTCGGCCATTGGCAGCATCTTCTTCATGGCGGGATCCACATAGGCCATGGATGATCGACGCACGGGTCCGTAGGGGATGAGGTTCGCCTGCCTCGCCAGGCTTTCGGTGGAGGTGGCAAACTTGATGAAATCCAGGGCACGTTCGCTATTCTGGCCGTGTTTGGGAATGCCCCAGACGTCATAGAACCAGATCTGATGGTCCCACAGGATCTCCAGGCTGGTGCCGCGCCTTACCGCGTCCAGCACCCGCCCACTGTAGACGGATGAGAGGGCAACCTGTCCTGTTTCCAGCAGGCGGATGGCTTCCTCACCGGTATGCCACCAGTCAACCCAGGGCTTGATGCGGGTGAGCACGGCAAATGCGCGATCCAGACCCTCTTCAGTGCCCAAAACGTCATAGACACGATCCCGCTCCACGCCGTCGGCAATCAAGGCCCACTCCAGATTGACCTTGGGTGACCGGCGCAGGCCACGCCGACCCGGAAATTCCTTCAGATTAAAAAAATCCTCGATCTGGCGGGGAGGTTTGTCGAGCCGCTCACTGTCGTAGGCCACCACCGTTGAACCCACCACATTGCCCACACCACAGGGCATGAGGCTGTCTTCCACAAAATCCTCGCGGGCGGGCGTGCCATCCGGCGCCGGTGGCAGTGCATCCGGGTCGATCTTCTCCAGCAAACCCTCCTCGCAGGCCTTGATGGCATCAAAAAGTTCAAGATCCACCACATCCCAGCGCACGTTCCAGGAACGTACCTGCCGTCGAATTTCGTCAATGCCCCCACTGTATCGCAGCACCGAGACTTCGACGCCAGTGTCCTCTTCGTACGGACGGATAAACCCGAGTATTTGGCTTTTGACATAGGAGCCACCCCAGGACACCACCGTGAGGTGCTCCTCGGCGGCGACCGGCAGTGCCGTCGCAAGCCAGCAGACGGATATCAGGCATCGCTGCAGAACAGAAGGGCGCATAAGCTTCACCAGTAGTAACCAATATTGATGTTAAGACGGCTGTGCCACTCATCCTCGCCACCGCCGGCCATGGAGCCCGCGCCGAAATAGGCCATGTTGTTCGCCAGTATGTAATCGAAGTAGACAAACAGGGGCCCACTTCCCAAGGCACAGCCCAGTGTATTGATGCGGGAATCCCGGAAATCCGCATCCTTGAACAGCCGTGAATAGTCGTTGTAGCAGATCAACTGGTCGACAGCGCGCCAGGGCGGCGTGAAGTTGTAGGCCAGATTTGCCACCAGCAACCGGCCTTTGCTTGCCACTTGGTAGCTGCCCTCGAAAGCCCCCATCCGCACATGACGAAGGTCGGCACCCGGGACATTCGGTGGCTCGTAGACATAGCGCGCGGCCTCCAGTTGCAGATTCCAGCGTCCGCAGCGGCTATCCAAATGGGCCGCAGCCGCCCAGTGATTGCCGCGGGTACCGACTGTGCTGTTGTAGATTTCCGCCAATTGCGCGGAGGCGCCCAGTTCGCTTTCGCAGCCGGTGCCGGCCCCGAAGGTATAGGCCAGGCGCCCGTTGGCGCGGTTGACCTCCTCATTCTGATGTTCGTCGGCCCTGACCAGATCGAAGCCGTAGCGCCCCAGGTCACTGGCGTTGTTGAGTTCCTCATTCTTGTAGAAAGCCCATTGACTGCTCCAGGCACCGTCCTTTCGCAAATATTTGATGCCCATGTCATAGTCGTCGCCGAGGCCGACATAGTAGGGAACCCCGAACCAGGAGTTGTGCGCCGCGTAGGGCAGAAGGCCGAAGGGCACCTGATGGATGCCGAGCTGGATCTGGCTGGCGTCGTCGAATTCGTAGCCGATCCAGCCGTGGTGAATGGTCTGCATATAGGGATAGTAGCGGTATTCGGCGGAGATAAGGACGTTGTCGATTTCCCCGTCCACATTGAGTCGAAAGAGGTCCAGACCGCTTTCTCCGCGTTTGCCGCGGGAGGCTTTGACAGTATCCTGATAGATGACGTTGAATCGCAGGGCGCCACCGATGTGAATTGCTGGTTCGGCTGTTTCGCTGACCGGATCGGCTTCTGCCCGTTCTGCTCCGGGGGAGGCGTCCGCAATGCCTCCCGCCTCCAGTTCCTCAAGGCGTTCCCGGATATCTTCCAGTTCCTTTTGCAGGCGTTCGAGTTCGCCGGTCGTTGTCGTCCGGGCTGTCACCCATGGACAGATAGCAGACAGGACGGCAAAGGTGACCGGGAGACAGACCCGCCGCAATGGGATGTCTTGTCGATGATCTTCGCCCATGACTCCGCCACTCCGAATATCGCCGGCCGCTGCGTGTGAAGCTGTGACTGTGGCAATCGATATTTGGTTTCGTGCAAAATCGGGCGGATGAGCTAGCGGCCACAGCGGATTGCCGCGGCGTGCAGGACGGGAACGGGAATTGTTATTGGGCTGTATCCGGCAAGACCTGTCCGGAAATATCAGTCGGCAGGACAGGCGTCCCAGTGGGTCGTTAGCCCTTGGGTTTGCCGCCCAGACTGATATGCTTGGGGCCGGATGTATTCACTTGACCACTGACGCCGGTCGGAATTTTCTCAATAGTGCCACCGGCACTTAAAAACGCCGCAACATGCTGCTCAATGGACTGGCTTCGCGATTCCGCAGGAAGTTCGGCCTGGCGTTTCGCTTTAACGGATTTGCTGACTTTACTGGACATTGGAATCCTGAGCTTGTGAATTTGGTCAGATAGTATACACGTTTTTGCTGGCTTTGGCTTGTCGATACTCTGTTCGGCGCCCATTGTCCAGTATGCAAGGGCAATTTTGCCGGCGCGCGTAACGAAGGATTTACACACCTGCGCTGTTTCACTTAATGTACCCTCTCATATGTACGCTCACGTATTGCTGTTACCGCGCCGTCCGGTAAACAATGGAGATTCCGAAAAATGTTCATGAAAACTTCTGTTCGCATTTTGTTTCTGTGGCTGTTATCGATGAGCGTTGTGGCGCAATCATCGCTACCGGAAATCTCTTTTAGCGAGCACACCCTCGATAATGGTCTGCGGCTTATCGTCCACGAAGACCACAAATCGCCGATAGTGGCTGTCAACGTGTGGTATCACGTGGGTTCGAAAAACGAGAAACCGGGCAAGACAGGTTTCGCGCATCTTTTTGAGCATCTGATGTTCAATGGCTCGGAAAACTACGACGGCGAATATTTCGAGCCTTTCCGTCAGGTCGGCGCTACCGAACAGAATGGCACCACCAGCTTTGACCGCACCAATTATTTCCAGAATGTGCCCAGCACCGCATTGGACATGGCCCTGTGGATGGAGTCCGACCGCATGGGGCATCTGTTGGGGGCCATTGATGAAGAGGGCCTGACGACCCAGCGGGGTGTTGTTCAGAACGAAAAGCGCCAGCGTGAAAACCAGCCTTATGGCACTGTATTCGATCATATTATTGAAAACATTTTTCCCAAAGGCCATCCCTATTCCTGGCTGCCCATCGGCTCCATGGAAGACCTGAACGCGGCCAGCCTGGACGATGTTCACAAATGGTTTGAAACCTACTATGGTCCCAACAATGCTGTGTTGGTCGTAGCGGGGGATGTGGACACCCCTGAGGTTGTCGCCAAGGTGAAGCATTATTTCGGGGATATTCCGCCCGGACCGCCCATCGCAAAATATGATGTCTGGATTCCCCGGCTGGAAGGCGAGAAACGGGAAATTCTGCAGGACCGGGTGCCTCAGGCCAAACTCTATAAAGTCTGGGCCGCGCCCGAATGGACGTCGAAGGACATGGTGCTCCTGGATCTCGCGACGGATATCCTGGGCGGCGGGAAGAATTCGCGGCTATACAAGCGTCTGGTCTACCATGACCAGATCGCCACCAGCGTCGGTGCCTGGGTCTTCAGCGCTGAAATTGCCGGTGCCGTGGCCATTGAAGCGACCGTACAACCCGGCGGCGATATCGCAGCCGTGGAAAAGGCACTGGATGAAGAATTGGCGCGTTTTCTGGAAGATGGCCCCACGGAAAAGGAACTGGAAAGGGTTAAAACACAGAAGCGGGCCAGTTTTGTGCGCGGCATGGAAACCGTGGGGGGATTTGGTGGCAAGTCCGATATCCTCGCGCAAAATGCCGTCTTTGCAGGCAATCCGGCTTTTTATAAAACGCGCCTTGCCCGCATCGCTGATGCGACCCAAAAAACCGTGCGCAATGCCGCTCGCAAATGGATGGAGCAGGGGCGTTACGTCCTGGAAGTCCACCCCTATCCGCAGCTGTCCGCCAGTAGCGAAGGCGCGGATCGCAGTTCCGTTCCCATGCCCGACGACTTCCCCCAGGTGGATTTCGCGGATTTTGAGCGGGCCACTCTGTCCAATGGCCTTGAACTGATAGTGGCGCGACGCACGGCGGTACCCATGGTCGACTTGCGCCTGGTGGTGGACGCGGGCTATGCCGCCGATCAGTTCAGCCAGCCGGGCACCGCCAACCTGACCATGGCCATGCTGGATGAGGGCACGGAGCATCGCTCGGCATTGGATATCAGTGGCTCTCTGTCCATGCTCGGGGCGGAATTGGGGGCCGGCGCCAATCTCGACAGCTCGTTTGTCACCCTCAATGCCCTGACGCAAAACCTGGATGAGTCACTGGAGATCTATGGGGATGTTCTGCTCAATCCAGCCTTTCCTCAGGCGGATCTGGAACGATTGAAGAAAATGATGCTGGCGCAAATTCAACAGGAAAAGCAGCGACCGCAAACCATGGCGCTACGCGTATTTCCGACACTGCTCTATGGCGAAGGCCATGCCTACAGCACGCCAATGACGGGTTCCGGTACCGAGGCCTCGGTGGCGAGCATGAAACGCGAGGATCTGGTGAAATACCACGCCACCTGGTTCAAACCCAACAATGCCACCATGATTGTGGTGGGTGATACCACCATGAGTGAAATCAAACCGAAGCTGGAAGAGCTGTTTGAAGACTGGCGGCCGACGCCGGTTCCGGTCAAGAATATTCGCCCGGTGGATCACCGCGAGCGGGAAACCATCTTCTTGCTCAATCGCCCCAACGCGCAGCAGTCCATTATCTACGCCGGGCACATAGCACCACCCAAGGACAATGATCAGGAACTGGCGATTCAGGCCCTCAACAATATTCTGGGGGGTGACTTTACCGCGCGGGTCAATATGAACCTGCGTGAAGACAAGCATTGGGCCTACGGAGCCTATACCTTTCTGGTGGACGCTCAGGGTCAGCGACCCTTTATCAGTTATGCCCCTGTGCAAACCGATAAAACGGCGGAATCCATGCGCGAGCTGCGCAAGGAAATGGTGGCCATTCTCGGCCCACAACCACCGCGTGAAGAGGAGTTGGAACGAGTACGCAATACCGAGACCCTGTCGCTGGCGGGGCGGTGGGAAACTGCCAGTGCCGTGGCGGCTTCGATCGCTGAAATCGTCATTTACGATCTGGACGACAACTTCTGGGATAACTACGCTGATGCCATTCGGAATCTGACCCTGAAAGAAGTCCAGAAGGCCGCAAAAACCTTGATCCACCCCAACAAGCTGATCTGGGTCGTGGTGGGTGACCGCGCAAAAATAGAACCCGAGATCCGCGAACTCGGCTGGGGCGAGATTCATGTGATCGACGTGGATGGCAATCCAGTGGAGTAGGGAGGGCTGCGCTGGTAGTCGGGTTAGCCGCGTAGCGGCGTAAC
>CAZEWY010000189.1:0-6608 GCA_964515945.1 uncultured Cellvibrionaceae bacterium | reverse complement strand
TCGGTGTTGACGTGGCGCAGGTCGTCCTTGAAGAGGTCCTCGCTCAACTGCTCGGCATTGGTCAGGTTGCCGTTGTGGGCAAGTGCAATGCCGTAGGGCGAGTTGACATAAAAAGGCTGCGCCAGTGCCGGTCCCGTGCTGCCGGCGGTGGGATAGCGCACATGGCCAATGCCCATGTTGCCCACCAGACGTTGCATATGGCGCGTGCGGAAGACATCTTTCACCAGCCCCACGGCCTTCTGTTGAGCCAACTTGCCATGGTGGCAAGTCATGATTCCGGCGGCATCCTGCCCGCGGTGCTGCAGCATCGTCAATGCGTCATAGAGCGCTACGTTGACGTTGCCTTTACCGACCATACCCACGATGCCGCACATAAAGGGCTATACCTCACTCAAATAAATTAACCGTAAAGCCGGCCAGGTCACCCGCTGTCGCGCGCGCCCAACCCTCAAACCTTAAAAACTGTGGAATCAGCGCCGACTGTTCCCACCAGGGGTCCTGATTGACCGGAACAATGGCCGGCAGCAGGAGCAGCAACGCCATCACCACTACCAGTCCGCGCACCATGCCGAAGAGCATGCCGAACAGGCGGTCGGTGCCGCTCAGACCGGTCATGCGCACGACTTCGCCAATCAGGTGATTGACCATGGCCCCGACCACCAGGGTCGCGGCAAAAAGAATACCGAAGGCGACCATTTCCCTGACAGAGGGCGTCGCAATCTGTGATTCCAGCAGTGAGGCGAGTTGTTCACGGAAGCTCATGGCGATGATGAATGCCACCACCCAATTGACCATGGACAGTGCTTCTTTGACAAACCCGCGCTTGAGACTAATCAGGCAGGAAACAACGAGTATGATCAGGATAGTCCAATCGGCCCAGTTCATGTGAGATTTGACGTCCACTCGCGAAAGGAATGCAATTCTAGCAGAGCGTGGCACCGGCATCCATTCATAGCGCCCTTTTGCCAGAGGCGGCTCTTCTCATCAATTCGGATCATCGACGGCGAAAATCACGGTTTGAACTTGAGAATAAAGGTGGACAGCTGGAATTTCTCCTCGATGGTTGCCTGCTCTTCCAGCAGCCTGCCCTTATCGAGCTTGGGGCCGACAAAAAGCCGCGTCATGGCGCCCTGGTCCGCCTGTACCAACTGGGTAAAGGCGGTATAACCCTCGGCTATGAGCTTGTCCCGCAATTCCTGCGCGCGCTCGGCGCTTTTGAAGCTCGCCACCTGTAACACCCAGGCTTCGGGCACACCCTCGGCGGTCAAGCGTGGTTCTGTGACATCGAGTTCGATGGCCTTAGAGTCAGTGACATCGGATTCAGCAACATCCGCCGTCGCTTCCAGGGAGGTCGTCACCAGAGACCCCGCAGCCGAAGGCTCTTCAGGCACAAAGACTTCCTCCAGCGGCGGCGCCGGCGCGACATCGGCGGCAATCTCCGGCTCGGGTACCGTCACAGGAGTAATCTCGGGGGCGATAGGAATCTGTGTGCGCCTGTCCACGGGCTGCAACTGCTCGCGATCAAAGATGACAGGCACGAAAATAACGGCAAGCGCCAGCAGTACAACCGCCCCGACCAATCTCTGCTTGAGTCCGTCATCCATCGCTAAGGCCCCATATTCTCAAGTACGTCATTCGTCGCAAACCCGCAAAGCTGCTGAAACCGTATAGAAGGAGCCGGTAACCAGCAGCGACTCGCAATCATAAGCAAATCGGTGATTATCCGGCGCTTCCTCCAGTAACCACTTTACCGTCTCTTCGACGGATGAACAAAGTGTCATCTGCTCAGCTCCAACGCCCAGATCGATCAGCGCTTCCCGCAAAACTGACGGCGCCGCGGCTCTGGGCATGCCCGGCAGTGTCGCCAGCCACCAGTGGCGCACAAAAGGACGCAGGGGTTGCAGGCTGGCGGCTATATCCTTGTCCGCCATCATGGCGACGATAATGGCAAGGTCGCCTATTCTCCGTTTCTCCAGATGTCTCGCCAGATATTCGGCTGCCGCCGGATTGTGGGCCACGTCCAGATAGAGGGTTTTACCGGAACAGTTTAGCTGCTGGAAGCGCCCCGGCAACTGCAACTTGGCAAGTTGCTCGGCAGCGACCTGGGCCGAGGGCATGCGATCAATCAGGGCCAACGCCTGCAAGGCGGCGGCAACGCTGGGCATCGGCAATTTTGGCAAGGGTAGCTGTAGCGGCTTATTGGCCTGATTCAGTAGGAGGGTCCACTCTTCGCTGTCATCCCGCACCTGCCAGTCAAACTCCCGCCCTGCCAGGTACACCGGGCACTCCAGGGTCGCCCCATGAGCCAGAACGGATTCGGGTACCTGGTGATCCGCGCACACCACCGGGCGGTGCCTGCGGAAAATACCCGCCTTTTCGCGGCCTATGGTCTCGCGGTCGTTGCCCAGCCACTGCTGATGATCCAGGGCAATGCTGGTCACTATAGCCAGGTCGGCGTCGATCAGATTGGTGGCATCCAATCGCCCGCCCAACCCCACTTCCAGCAGCCAATAGTCGACCCGGGCGCGCCGGAACAGCCAGAAGGCGGCCAACGTGCCGAACTCGAAATAGGTGAGAGTAATATCGCCACGGGCATCATCAATCGCGGCGAAGGCGCTACAGAGATCCTGGTCACTGACCGGGTCCCCCGCGACACGCACACGTTCGTTGTAGCGCAGCAGATGCGGAGAACTGTAAGCGCCCACTGACAGCTTCTGGGCCACCAGCATGGCCTCCAGGGTGGCGACACATGAACCCTTGCCGTTGGTGCCGGCCACGGTGATGACAGTCGCCGCCGGCTGCAACAGATCCAGTCGCCGGGCGACTTCGCGAATGCGATCCAGACCCAGCTCAATCTCCCGGGGATGGCAGCTTTCCTGCCAGTCCAGCCAGGCCGCCAGTGAATCAAACCGCATCGGGCGAGGTGGCTCAGGCAACCGACTGATTGGTGAACTTGGCCAGCAGCGAAGCCACGCGGTCGCGCATTTCGTTGCGGTGGATAATCAGATCTATGGCCCCGTGCTCCAGCAGGAATTCACTGCGCTGGAAGCCCTTGGGCAGCTTCTGGCGAATGGTCTGCTCGATGATATTGGGGCCGGCGAAACCGGCGCGGGCACCGGGTTCAGCGGCGTTGATGTCGCCCAGCAGCGCCAGACTCGCCGAAACACCACCGTAAACCGGGTCCGTCATGATGGAGATATAGGGCGTGCCCTGTAGCTTCAGTTTTTCGATGACCGCGCTGGTTTTTGCCATCTGCATCAGCGAAATCAGCGCTTCCTGCATGCGCGCGCCACCGGTTGCGGCGAAACAGACCAGAGGACGATTTTCCTTCAGCGCCAGTTGCGCGGCGCGGGTGAATTTCTCCCCCACCACGTAGCCCATGGAACCGCCGTGGAAGGCGAATTCAAAGGCACAGGCCACTACAGGCATTCCTTTCAGAGTGCCGCTCATGGCGACAAGCGCATCTTTTTCACCGGTGGCTTTTTGCGCGGTGGTGAGACGGTCCTTGTACTTCTTGACGTCCTTGAATTTCAGACGATCAACGGGCAGCACATCGACGGCGAGTTCCTCGCGGCCCTCTTCATCGAGAAAGATATCCAGCCGACGGCGAGCGCCAATGCGCATGTGATGATCGCATTTGGGGCAGACGTCGAGGTGCTTTTCCAGCTCGGGGCGATACAGCACGGCAGCGCATTGGGCGCACTTTTTCCACAGGCCCTCGGGCACTTTACTGGAACCGCGCTTCGCTTCAGAACGTACTATGCTGGGTACAATTCTATCAATCCAACTCATAAATCGTCTCTTTTAGTGGTGCTTTTTAGTGGCGCTTATTCTTGAATAGCATCGAGCCCCGAGCGAATCGGAGCCACGAGCGCGTCGAGGGTCTGGCAGACTTTCCGTTCAGAATCCGCTTGCCCGGCAAACTGTCCCATGGCGTCCACCAGCACACTGCCGATGACGACACCGTCGGACAATTCGCCGACGGCCCTGGCGCTGGCCGCATCCTTGATACCAAAGCCGACCAATACCGGCAATTGGGAGTGCGCGCGAATGTCACCCAGTTTAGACTGCACTGACGCCGTGTCCAGGTGAGCCGCGCCCGTGACGCCTTTGAGCGACACATAATACAGGAAGCCGCCCGCCAGCGAGGCAACATGCTGGATTCGCGATTCGGTCGTGGTGGGGGCGATCAGAAAAATATTTTCGATGCCCACCGACTTCAATTCCACATTCAGCGCTTCCGCCTCTTCCGGCGGCAAATCCACCGTAAGCAGGCCATCGACACCGGCCTCGGCCGCCGCCCGCGCAAATTTTTCATAGCCCATGCGCTCTACCGGGTTGGCGTACCCCATCAACACCACCGGCGTTTGACTGTCCGTGGCGCGGAAGGCGCGCACGGTTTCCAGTGTATCGGTCAGGCTGGTGCCGTGGGCCAGGGCGCGCTCGTGGGCGCGTTGGATACTGGGGCCTTCGGCCATAGGGTCCGAAAAAGGCACACCCAATTCGATGATATCGACACCGCTGGCGACCAATTGATGCATGGCCGGCAGTGTAAGGGCGTTGTCGGGATCGCCGCTGACGATATAAGTCACCAGTGCCTTGCGCCCTTGTTGTTGAAGATCCTTCAGGCGTTGAGTGATTCGATTCATGGTGCTTATACCTTGATGCCGTCTATTTCCGCGACCGTGAGAATGTCCTTGTCGCCGCGACCGGACAAATTCACGATGATGATGTCGTCGCTGGACATTTGCGGAGCCAGCTTTTCCGCATAGGCGACCGCGTGGGAAGATTCCAGGGCGGGCATTATACCTTCGTTACGAGTGAGTTTGCGGAAGGCGGCCATGGCCTCGTCATCATTAATGGTCACATAGTTCACGCGGCCGATATCCTTCAGCCAGGAATGTTCCGGACCCACGCCAGGATAGTCGAGACCTGCGGAAATGGAATGTGTTTCGATGATCTGGCCGTGCTCGTCTTCCATCAGATAGGTGCGATTGCCGTGGAGGATGCCGGGAACACCGTCATTCAGGGGCGCCGCGTGCTTGCCGGTTTCCAGACCGAGACCGCCCGCCTCCACGCCGTACATGGCGACGCCCGCGTCTTCCAGAAACGGGTGAAACAGACCAATGGCGTTGGAACCGCCGCCCACACAGGCAATGAGTGCATTGGGCAGCTTGCCGGTCATGGCCAGACACTGTTCCCGAGCTTCGCGGCCAATGATCGCCTGGAAGTCGCGAACCAGTTGCGGGTAAGGGTGTGGCCCGGCGACCGTACCGATGATATAGAAGGTGTCGTCGACATTGGTCACCCAGTCGCGCATGGCTTCGTTCATGGCGTCCTTCAAGGTGCGCGAGCCGGAGGTTACCGGCACCACCTCGGCGCCGAGCAGTTTCATGCGATAGACGTTCAGGGACTGCCGCCGGACATCCTCGGCACCCATATAAACCACACATTCCAGCCCCAGTCGCGCGGCAACCGTGGCCGTGGCGACGCCATGCTGACCGGCACCCGTCTCGGCGATCACGCGCTTCTTGCCGGTGTATTTGGCCAGCAGCGCCTGGCCAATGGTGTTGTTGACCTTGTGCGCGCCCGTGTGATTAAGGTCTTCACGCTTGAGGTAAATCTGCGCGCCGCCCAATTCCCGGGTCCAGCGTTCGGCCAGATAGAGCGGCGAGGGCCGGCCGACATAGTGGGCCAGATCCCGGTCGAATTCCGCCTGAAAATCCGGATCATCCTTCAGGCGAAAATAGATCTCCTTCAGTTCATCCAGCGCGTGGATCAGGGTTTCCGACACAAAACGGCCACCGAAAGGGCCAAAGTGCCCCGCTGCATCGGGCATTCCCTTGTAATCGATGGCCGGCGCTTGTTTAACTTTAGTCACAGATCTTCTCCAAATTTGGCGCGACGCACAAAGGCCGCAACTTTTTCGCTGTCCTTGATTCCATAGGCCTGTTTCCCTGCCGTGACCACTTCCACTCCGCCACTGACATCCACGGCGGCCGGTTTCACCCGGGCAACGGCGCTGGCGACATTCTCGGGCGTCAGACCACCGGCAAGAATAATGGGTTTGGCGGCGGCAGTCGGTACGCGATCCCAGTCAAACATTTCCCCGGTACCACCCGCATGTTGGGGGTGATAAGTATCCAGTAACACACCACTGGCACTGGCGTAATGCGCAATATCCTGATGAACATCCAGATGGGGCTTCATGGGTATGGCTTTGATATAAGGGTGGGTGAATTGCTCACAGAAGGCAGCGGGTTCGTTCCCATGAAACTGCAACAACCCTATCGGCACCGTCTTCAATACCTGCTCTACCCACTGTATCTCGGGATCCACAAAGAGTGCCGTTACCGTCACAAAGGGCCCTACTGCGTCGGCAATGTCACGGGCAAGACCCAAATCATCCACATAACGGGAACTGCGTGGGTAAAAATTAAGCCCAATCGCATCTGCCCCAGCCGCCGCTGCCTGGCTGGCATCTTCAACGCGGGTGATGCCACAGATTTTGACTCGGGTGCCGATAGTCATGGAAAAGAAGCCGTCCGGGGAAAAGGCGCGATTTTAGCAGATTTATTGGGGATTAGCTGCATGGTCGGGCCAGGAAG
>CAZEWY010000188.1:0-6628 GCA_964515945.1 uncultured Cellvibrionaceae bacterium | reverse complement strand
CCATCAATGATTTCATAGCTGACCGACATATCGAGCTGACCGTAGGCTTCTGTGTAACGCGGGTTGGCACCGGCGCTGTCACCAATACTGGCAAGAAATTCATCTCGCCAGTTATAGGCGAATCGCGCCTGCCATGCGTTTTTGTCATAGAACGCAATCAGGTTGGCGGAATCACTAAGACCGAAAATAGCGAACTGGTCGGCTTTAGAGCTATTGTCATACTCAACATCCGAGTTTACTTTGGTCATATTTGCCTGGAAACCAAAGCCGGTTTCCCCAAAGGTATGTTGAACCGCAAGCTCTAGACCATCGATATCCACCTCTTTGTTGTTCACAGGACGAGTGATAAGGAAGGGTAAAGTCGGGTCTTCTTCCAGTGCAGTAATAACTCCGCCATTCACACCCTCGGTAATATTATTCAAAATGTAATCTCGAATAGCTACCACGTCCGTGTCTGAACCTACGGCCGCTACGGCTTCCTGCCATCGCGGTCCGTTTACGGGTGTGTGGAACCCGGTCTCAATACTGGTAGGAGAGGACCCGATAAAATCCACCACGTCTTTTTGGAAGTAACCGACAGACACATAGCTGGCGTCGTCAAAGTACCACTCGGCCGACAAGTCGATGTTGGTAGATTCCAGTGGATCAAGATCGGGGTTGCCCGCGGAGCCATCGCCTTGTCCTATGCGCGGACTGGTTCCCCAGACAAAACCGCCTTTGATCTGGTCATAGTTCGGGCGTGCAATGGTTTTACTGAACGAGGCACGGGCTATGATGTCATCGGTAATCTCGAGGCTAAAGTCCAGGTTGGGAAGTGTCTTCGAGTAGCTGCCCGTTGTTGTTTCATACGCACTACCGGTCGATTGCAGACGGTATTCGTTAACCGTTGGCCAGGTAATATATTCCGAGTAGGTCGCCAGATATGAAGTCGACTCGACATCCGTGGCTTCATAACGCAGTCCCAACGCAAGGTCAGCCTGCATTCCCGCGATATCCTGTTGCAGATTAAACTGGACATAAGCAAACTGGGATTCTTCAACCGTGGACTGGTCTGCGAAGCCATCGTTGGCGAGCGACGGATCTGAGGTATAACAGTATGCACGCGGGCAAAGGAATCCGGGGGCTACTGTATCCGATCCGTAAAGTTGGGCACCGAGTTCCAATAATTCATCCCAGTTGGTTCTGATGAAGTTATTTTGGAAGTCGGAGTTGGCCAGGCCGCCCTGATCAAAATAATCAGAGAGTTGATCTACAACGAAGTAGGATTCTGGAATGTCTCCGATGGTTTCCGGGCCACCGCCGACGCCACTCCAGCTACCTTGGTTCTGACCGACATACCCGACAAAGAAATAGCGGTTGTCAATTTCATTTGCACCCAAGCCAGCCTGGATGCTTTGGAGCATGCCATCATCGAATGTATACTCGCCCTTCAACTGAAACTCATCTACCGACGAATCCTGAGATTGTGTGCGGAAAGCGCTGTTTGTGAGCTGAGCTCTGGAGGTATCAGGTATGGCGGTGGTACGGCCATCTTCATATGCCAGGCTCAAAAGCGGGAAATCGCCGCTGAAATCGACACTAGGCCTGTAATTGTCAAACACACCGACATTGAAGTTGTTGTTATTACCCCACTTGCCATTTGGTCCGGAGAGCGATGATGAAGTGTGAGCATCCAATTCAACTGTCAGTTGCTCCGTCGCTTCCCACTCCACGTTAATACCGGTGGATTTCAAATCGGATTTTGCCTCATTGAAGGTCATTGAAGAGTCAACTTCATGATTTCCGGTATTTTCGGTGTAGACCAGCGGGTAAGCTATGTCCGTATCACTCCACTGGATATCGATGCCACTGGCACGCATAAACCACATACCCGTCGCATGCCGCTCGATCACAGTTTCCCTCTCCACATAGAGCGAGTCCGCGGTGATCGTCAATGTGTCAATAGGTCGATACTGCAAGGTTAGCTGGCCGTTAATGCGTTTGCGCTCGATATCGGTGAGGGTGTAACCCACGTTCACCGGAAACGCGTAGGTTCTGCCACCGGTAGGTTGATTTTCCACTGGGACGTTGGCCCAATCACCCAGTCCGCTGGCGGGATCATGAGCGAACCAGCCGCCCACGTTCGCATCCCGCGCACCGCCTTCACGCTCCTGATAACTACCGGTAAGAGACACACCAAAGGTGTCATCGGCGAATGTATTGCTAAACAGGCCGGAAATTTCCGGGGTTGGTTCCGCATCCTCAGCGCTTTCGTCCAGAACCGCTTTGGCGCCGATGACCGCTTTCAGCCCGGGGTTTTCCAATGGACGGGGCGTGACAATATTGATCAGCGCGCCCATGCCGCCTGACTGTACGTCAGCGCGCCCGGTTTTATAGACTTCAATCGCCGATACGGCTTCCGAGGCCAGGTTGGCGAATTCGAAGGAGCGGCTGGTACCAAATGAAGACGCCGGCATTTGGCGACTATTGAGCGTTACCAGGTTATAGTCGCCGGCCAAACCACGGACGGTAACTTTACTACCTTCACCATCCACGCGGTCTATCGAAACGCCGGGAATTCTTTGCAGTGACTCCGCCAGATTGGTATCCGGGAATTTACCGATATCTTCGGCGCTGATCGCATCAACGACACCTTGCGCGTCGCGCTTTATATCCATAGCGCGTTCCAGTGATCCTCTGATACCGGTAACAACTACCTCTTCCAGTACCTCGGGTTCTTGCGCTGTTGCAGTGATGCTCCAGCCCGCGAGAGCGCATGACGCAATTGCAGAGGCTAAAAGTCTTTTCTTGAATTTAGGTTGATGAAACGTAGAGTTTAATTCAGGTTTGTGAGCCATAAAGGTAATCCCCTTTTTCATTATGTAATGCCCTTTTCGTTATAATTGAGGGCACTGCTGATTTCCGGCTGCTGTGGCTTGCCGGCTTTTCCGCTTGGCAGCAAGCGAAAATCGGTCTTCCTCTCCATTGACGTCTTCCTGCGTCCCCCACACGAGTGGATGCCGACAGGAGCCGCAGTTTTTTATGAGACGTTAAGGGATCATCGAAATGGCGTCGTCCGCGTGAAGTTACCCGAACCCACTTTATTTACGGATTTTTAGTTCGGATTTAGGCGAGCAACTCGAACGCTATCTAAGCAGTTGATTTAGCTGGAGAAATAATGCGGGTAAAAAATTGTGGCGTGGCATTTATGCTGGGCTTGGCGCATAAATTAACGATGTGCTTGGTCAATGGCCTGGTTGTGGCTATCTGCGGGCAGAAAGGCTGCGACTCGCCGACAGGTGGGTTCGTACCAATACGGCTAACTCGAACCCGAATGCAGGCATAGCCGCACCCCAGCCACATATCCGCGTCGCGACACGATGGCTGAAATTTTTCTAAACCTCGGCATCGCCAAGTGATATATTTTCCTTTTATAAACAAATACTTACAAGACGTTTGAGTTACGCGCGGCTAGTCGAACCCGCTCGGCCATGTCTTATCGCGCCACTACGGAGACCACTGGGATTTTTTAAAGACATTGGTTGAAAACTTTTCGGAGCTCACGCGTTGGGTCTGTCATCAAGACAGACGAGTCGTCCTTAATACTGGTGTCGCTCAAGAGTGGTTTCAGCAAGAATTTTTGCCGCTATCTCTTCGACCGAAAAATAAGTCGAATCGATAAAGGGAATGGCGGAGCGTCGATACATTTTTTCGACTTCGCTAATTTCAAATCGACACTGTTGCAGAGAGGCATAGCGACTGCTTTCACGGCGCTTGCTGCGGATTTCGTGCAAATGGCGCGGTTCCAGCGTCAGGCCGAACAATTTATGCCTGTAAGGCTTGAGTAGATTGGGCAGGGTCAGATTTTCCAGGTGATCGTCTTCGGTAATGGGGTAATTGGCTGCTTTAATGCCGTACTGCAAGGCCAGGTAAAGACTAGTTGGCGTTTTGCCGGTTCTGGAAACACCGACAAGAATAATGTCGGCGTCGTCGTAGTTGCGGCTGTTGCCGCCGTCGTCACTGGCCAGCGCATAGTCAATAGCATCAATCCGAAAATTGTAATTGGGATGCATGCCGTGGGTACGATGGGTTTTAGGTTGGGCGGAAACACCCAGTTCGGCGGTCAGCGGATCGACAAAATACTCCAGGAAGTCGTAGCTGACACCGGGGCCATCCAACAGAATCGCCTTGAGCTGCGTATTGACGAAGGTATGAAAAATCAGGGGCGCTTCCCCGGTTTCCCGATAGGCCTGTTCGATTTTGTCGCGGGCACGCTCGGCTTTTTCGACACTGTCAACGAACGGCAGAATCTGGTGTTCAATTTGCACAGGGAACATCGACAGAAGCGCATGGCCGAATGAGCCAGCGGTTAATGCCGTTCCATCCGATACATAAAACGCGGTCCGCATTGACGTCTCCTCGAAGAGGACAGGAATCAGATGTGGACACTATTAACAGCCTTTACAAAAGGCAGCAACCTTTTATTGATGCAAGCCACCCCATTGCGAGGACAGTATCGTGGACGAATATGTGCTTTGGTACCAACAACTGGGCATGGGAGATATCGGTCGCGTCGGTGGCAAGAATGCTTCCCTCGGTGAAATGATCAGCCAGCTTTCCAGTGCTGGTGTTAAGGTGCCGGATGGTTTCGCAACCACATCCGATGCCTTCCAAGAATTTCTGGAACAAAGTGGTCTGAACGACCGTATCTTCAGCTTGCTGGACGGCATCAACGTGGATGACGTGCGCGAATTGACCAAAGCCGGCAAATCCATCCGGCAATGGATTATAGATACGCCCTTCCCACAACAATTGGATCAGGCTATTCGGCAATCCTTCAGTCAGTTGGCGGGTGATTCCGAGGAATTAAGTTTTGCTGTGCGCAGCTCTGCGACCGCCGAGGACTTGCCGGATGCGTCATTCGCAGGACAGCAGGAAACCTTTCTCAATGTGCGCGGCATTGAGCGCATCATGGAAGCCATCAAACATGTTTTTGCCTCGCTTTTCAATGATCGTGGCATATCCTATCGCGTCCACCAGGGTTACAGCCATCGGGGTATTGCCTTGTCTGCCGGAGTGCAGCGCATGGTGCGCAGTGACCGGGCAGCGTCCGGCGTTATGTTCAGCATTGATACCGAATCCGGTTTTGATCAGGTGGTTTTTATTACTGCGGCCTACGGGCTCGGTGAAATGGTCGTTCAGGGTGCGGTAAACCCCGACGAATTTTACGTTCACAAAGCGACACTGGCCTCCGGCAAGCCTGCGGTGCTGCGCCGTAGTATCGGCAGTAAGCTGGAAAAAATGATTTATTCCGACAACAGAGACCACGGCAAACAGGTTGTTGTAGTGGAAGTGGACAAACAGCAGCGTTCAACCTTTTCCATTACCGATGACGAAGTGCAGGAATTGGCAGGTCAAGCGGTGATTATCGAAAACCATTACGGCCGAGCCATGGATATCGAATGGGCCAAGGATGGCATCGATGGGAAGCTGTATATATTACAAGCCCGCCCCGAAACCGTGCGCTCCAATGAAAAGGCCAACAGCGTCGAGCGCTTCTCGCTGAAGACCAAGTCCGAGGTGATAGTAACCGGTCGGGCCATAGGCCATAAAATTGGGTCAGGGGTCGCCAAGGTGCTGGAGAGTATCAGCGACATGGGCAAGGTGTTGCCCGGCGATGTGCTGATTACGGATATGACGGATCCGGACTGGGAACCCATCATGAAGCGCGCCTCGGCCATCATCACCAATCGCGGCGGGCGCACCTGCCACGCCGCGATTATTGCGCGCGAGCTGGGCATACCCGCGGTGGTTGGCTGCGGCAACGCGACCGACATTATCCCCAACGGTCGCAAGATAACGGTGTCCTGTGCCGAAGGTGATACAGGTTTCATCTACAGCGGTCATCTGGATTTTGACGTTACCCGCTCGGCCGTGGATAAAATGCCGCAACTGCCGCTCAAGATCATGATGAATGTGGGCAACCCCGACCGCGCCTTTGATTTTGCTCGGCTGCCCCACGCAGGCGTCGGCCTGGCGCGCCTTGAATTCATCATCAACCGCATGATCGGTGTGCATCCGAAGGCTCTGCTGAATTTTGAGCGACAACCGGACGCCATCAAAACGCAGATTGGGGAAATGATGGCAGGCTATTCAAGCCCGCGCGAGTATTATGTTGCCAAACTTACGGAAGGCATTGCCACCCTGGGCGCCGCGTTTTCACCAGAGCGTGTCATAGTGCGCATGTCCGACTTCAAATCGAACGAATACGCCAACCTGGTGGGCGGCGAGCCGTATGAGCCCCACGAGGAAAATCCAATGCTGGGTTTTCGCGGCGCCTCGCGCTATATATCCGAGGATTTCCGCGATTGTTTTGCGCTGGAATGCGAAGCCATAAAGCGGGTGCGCAATGGCATGGGCTTGACCAATGTCGAAGTCATGATTCCCTTCGTGCGCACCCTGGACGAAGGGCGCCAGGTCATAGAATTGTTGGAAGAGCAGGGCCTACGAAGGGGCGACGATGGGCTGCGTGTCATCATGATGTGCGAATTGCCATCCAACGCGCTGCTGGCCGACCAGTTTCTCGATATCTTTGACGGCTTTTCCATTGGTTCGAATGATTTGACCCAATTGACGCTGGGTCTCGACC
>CAZEWY010000187.1:0-6694 GCA_964515945.1 uncultured Cellvibrionaceae bacterium | reverse complement strand
GGGCGAAAAAATGACCTCCAGCAGCGATAACCGAATTAGTGTTAACAGGCCCTAAGAACCATCGATAAGAGAGGTTGTTATGAAGAAATTACGCTGGGGCGTTCTGGGCACGGCCAAGATTGCGCGAACACTGGTGATCCCCGCCATCCAGGCCAGTGAGGGCAATGAAGTCGTTGCCATCGCATCGCGGGATCTTGCGCTCGCGCGCGCCTTTGCGAGAGACCTGCATATCCCGATGGCGTACGGATCCCACGACGATTTACTCGCGGACCCGAATATCGACGTTATCTACAACCCATTGCCGAACCATCTGCATGTGCCTTTCTCCATCAAGGCGCTGCAGGCAGGTAAGCATCTTCTCTGCGAGAAACCTTTGGGACTCAGCGCCGAGGACGTACAGGCACTGATTGACGTGGCGAAAGAGCATTCCCATCTGAACGCGATGGAAGCCTTTATGTACCGCTTCCATCCGCAGTGGCGACGTGTTGAACAACTGGTGGAGGATCATGCCTTGGGCACCGTGCGTTCTGTTCACGCCCAGTTTACCTATTTCAAGGACGAACCGGACAATATCCGCAACAAACCGGAATGGGGCGGTGGTGGTTTGATGGATATTGGCTGTTACTGCGTATCGGTGGCGCGCCTGATCTTCAACGCCGAACCCGTGCGAGTCTGCGTCACACTTCAGCAGCACCCGGAGTACGGTGTGGATGTTCTGGCCTCCGGTATTCTCGAGTTTGCCGACGGCAATGCAACGTTCAGTTGTGCCACCCAGGTTGAAGCATCCCAGTTTGTTGCTGCCAATGGCGATCACGGCAGTGTGTACATCGAAAGCCCATTTCTGCGTCACGACCCGAGCCGCGTTACAGTGATACACAACAAAATTGCCGACGTGCTGGAATTTGATGGCGGAGACCATTATCTCGACATGATTGACGCCTTTACGCAGGCTATTCTCAATGGTGAGCCGGCACCAACGCCCTTGATTGATGCCGTCGCCAATATGAAAGTCATTGATGCGGCGTTTGCCAGCGCGCGGACAGGTGGCTGGGTGAATATTGATTGATCAATTTCTGAGCTGATTTGAGTCATCCCAGGAGTCGCAAAAGTTGGCGACGTCCTATAATATGGAGAGATAGACCATAAGATCTGGATCTCATTTCAATCGCTCGGACAAATCCCATGCAATTAACGACAGGTTTTTTCACGGCGCTGTTGGGTGTTTTTTTTACTGTTTCAAGCCCGTTGCTGTTCGCCGCTACTGGCGAAATTGATCTCACGGCCACTGGCGTTGGCTACTTCACCCTATTTATTTTTGTACTGGCCTATCTGCTGGTCATGGCCGAAGAAAAGCTCCACCTGCGCAAATCAAAACCCGTTCTGGTTGCCGCGGGTATTATCTGGGGGCTGATCGGCTGGGTCTATACCAACGCCGGGATCAGCCATGAATCCGAACAGGCATTTCGGCACACCTTGCTGGAATTCGCGGAACTCATGTTGTTTCTGCTGGTTGCCATGACCTACATCAACTCCCTGGAGGAGCGCAATTTGTTCGATGCCTTGCGGGCGTGGATGATTCGCAAGGGTTTCAACTACAGGACGCTCTTTTGGTTGACCGGTTTTTTATCCTTTTTCATTTCCCCCATTGCCGACAACATGACCACTGCACTGCTCATGTGCGCGGTGATCGTCAAGGTCGCAGGTGACGATCCGCGTTTCGTCAATCTTTGCTGCATTAACGTTGTGGTGGCCGCAAATGCCGGCGGCGCTTTCAGTCCTTTCGGCGACATTACAACCCTGATGGTCTGGCAGGCGGGAGTCCTGGAATTCAGCGAATTCTTCGCATTGTTCGTGCCCTCTCTGGTGTCTTTTGTGGTGCCGGCAGTGATCATGAATTTCGTTATCGAGGACCGCAAACCCAGTTCAGTCTATGAAGAGGTTGAACTGAAGCGCGGCGCCCTGCGTATCCTCGCGTTGTTTCTGCTGACCATCGCCAGCGCGGTACTTTTCCACACCTTCCTTCATTTGCCACCGGTGCTGGGCATGATGACGGGCCTGGGCTACTTGCAGTTCTTCGGTTACTTCCTGCGTCGTACGCTGCCAAAATCTCTGGAACGCAAACGCACCAGAGCGGAACAAGCCAAGGATCAACGGGCGCTTGAGCGCCTCGGTGGCGTGGTGCCCTTCGATGTTTTTGAACCCATAGCCAAGGCGGAGTGGGACACCTTGTTATTCTTCTACGGCGTCGTCATGTGCGTCGGTGGTCTGGGCTTCATGGGTTATCTGAGTCTGCTTTCCGAGACACTTTATGGTGGCTGGAACGCCATCTATGCCAATACCTTCCTTGGTTTAATATCCTCAGTCATAGACAACATTCCGGTCATGTTTGCCGTACTGACCATGGAGCCACAGATGTCGGATGGTAACTGGCTGTTGATTACGCTGACCGCGGGCATAGGTGGCAGTTTGCTGTCCATAGGCTCCGCCGCTGGGGTTGCATTGATGGGGCAGGCGAGGGGAATGTATACCTTTCTGGGTCATCTGCGATGGGCGCCGGCCATCGCTCTGGGATACTTTGCAAGTATCGGCGTACACTTATGGATCAATGCGGCCAAGTTTTAAGCCGGTGATCAAAAAAAGGGAGACGCGAAGCCTCCCTTTTTACTGCGAATCTAGCCTTTGCCGCGCGGTTTGTTGGGGCCCTTCTGCATATCCTTTTCAATATACTCGATGATAGCGCCGGCAATATCCTTGCCTGTGGCGGCTTCAATGCCTTCGAGTCCCGGTGACGAGTTGACTTCCAGTACCAGTGGCCCATGGCTGGAACGTATCAGGTCGACACCGGCAACATCAAGGCCCATCACCTGGGCTGCGCGAACCGCCAGCTGCCGTTCCTCGGGCCGCAATTTGATGACTTTGGCGGTACCGCCCCTGTGCAGGTTTGAGCGGAATTCTCCGGGCTGAGCCGAACGCTGCATGGAGGCAATGACCTTATCGCCAATCACAAAACAGCGGATGTCCGAGCCGCCGGATTCCTTGATAAACTCCTGAACCAGAAAATCCGCTTTCAAACCGCGAAACGCATTGATCAGGCTTTCCGCCGCTTTGTTGGTTTCGGCCAGAATCACACCATTGCCATGGGTGCTTTCAATAACCTTGACGATCAGGGGCGCACCGCCGACCGATGCGATAAGATCAGCAGTGGCGTCGGCGGAGTGGGCATAGCTGGTAATCGGTTGGCCCACGCCCTTGCGCGCCAACAATTGATGGGCGCGCAGTTTGTCGCGGGAGCGCACAATGGCAATGGATTCGTTGACAGAGTAGATGCCACCCACTTCAAACTGGCGCAATACGGCGCAACCGTAGGTGGTGACACTGGCGCCAATACGTGGAATAAGCGCATCCAGCTTGAGCTGCTCCGCATCGCCTCTGTCCTTGTAGAAGACCGTGGGATGGTTGGCAGTGATGTTCATGTAGCATTTGAGAACATCAATGACCTGAGGTTCGTGCCCGCGCGCTTTGGCCGCCTCGACGAGACGATTGGTGGAATACAAGGTTTTGCTGCGCGACAAAATACCGACTTTCATTACTTCACCTTTTACAGATCATTTTTGAGCACAGCGTTGGGCCAGCTCTCCGCCCCAGGGGGCCACATGCTGGACGCCGAATGGCCGCATATTGCACAAGGCCGGACGTTTACGCAATAGCTGTGGCGTCTTTGATTGGAAGTGTCGGAATTGCGCAACCTTGTTGTATCCTTGGCGTAAACGAATCAGTCTGGAGACTAAATGCATCTTAAAACCATCGGCGTCACCCTCTGTTATGCCATCAGTGGCCTGGTGACTGCGTTATTGTTGAGTTGGGCCATACTCGCCCAGTGCAATTTCCTTTACGGGTTTTGGCACGATCACGTGGGTATCGCGGAAGGTATAGAAGAGTATGGCCCGCAAAATCGCTACCGCCAGGGGTTTGCCGATACCAGCCGCGAGGAGCGCCTGAGACTGTTTGCGGCCATCAATCATGCCATTCATCACGGTGGCGCCGGGCTGGCGGACATCCGTTACAAGAGCCCGAGCCTGAATAAACCTCAGACATTGTTGCGCGCCCCCGAAATTATACATTTGCAGGATGTCGCCAACCTGATTGATGTCCTGAAATGGGTCGGCGCACTGGGTGTGCTTATCTGGCTGGGTTGCAGCCTGTATCTGTTCTGGAGGCAGCGCCCTCTGCCGAAACTCAAATACCAGATGGTGGCCGTGGGCGCCATTTTTCTGATCGCAGGTTTTATAGTGGTTGCCGTGGGTCCGGTGAGAGTCTTCAACCAATTGCACATCTGGATATTCCCCGCCGATCACTCCTGGTTTTTCTACTATCAGGACTCGCTCATGTCGACCATGATGCTGGCACCGCGACTGTTCGGCTGGATACTCGCAGCCTGGTTGCCCCTGGCCGTCTTCTGTTTTCTGGCGCTACATGGGGCGGTGGTGGTTTTGAAGAGCAAAGTGAGAAGGATGTGAGTGATGAGTAATGGGAGTCCCCACAAGGATTCCGTGTGGTCGCCCGTTCACCGTTCACCCATCACCCACCACTATTCCCTAGCCATCCATGCCTCCAACTCGTCGGCGCCACCCACCAGCTCGCCTTCGACGTAGATCTGTGGTGTGGTACCCCTGCCGGTGACGGCTGCGAGAGAGCTATAACTGATGCCGGAGTTGCCCAGCTCAATTTCTTCATAGCGCATACTTCTTTCATTCAACAGTTTCTTGGCGCGACTGCAATGAGGGCATCCGGGCTTGGTAAAGATGGTGACGCGCTTGGGCTGCTCCGCCTTTGGGTTCAGGTAATTGAGCATGGTATCGGCATCGCTCACTTCAAAGGGGTCGCCGGGCTTTTCAGGTTCAATGAACATCTTTTCAATGATGCCGTCTTTCACCAGCATGGAATAGCGCCAGGAGCGCTTGCCAAAGCCCAGATCCCCTTTGTCCACCAGCATACCCATCCCCTCGGTGAATTCACCGTTGCCATCCGGAATGAATACCAGGTTCTCCGCATGCTGGTTCTCCGCCCACGCATTCATGACAAAGGTGTCGTTGACTGACAGGCAGGCGATGGTATCCACACCTTGTTTCGAGAATACTGGAGCCAACTCGTTGTAACGGGGTAAATGGGTGGATGAGCAAGTGGGCGTATAGGCGCCGGGCAGCGCAAATAGCACCACTGTCTTATCCTTGAAAATATCGTCGCTGGAGACACTCGCCCACTTATCCCCCTGGCGGACATGAAAAGTAACCTTGGGTACGGGTTGGCCTTCTTTGGACTGCAACATGGGAACTCCTGTGAATTTGGCGGGAATGAAAAGGTCGCAATAGAAGTGCCAGAATAAACGGAAGCCATCAACGGATGAAATTGATTATCCTCATGGTTGCCATAGTCAAATTCATCCAGTAAATCCCCGAGGGCATTTCCAGTCAATCGGGAGGATTTTCCATGGCGGCATCGGGTTCAAAATGTTCGTGGAAGGCCTCCACCGCACCGAAGACCTGATCAGTCTCATCGTCATAACGGGCAATATGGAACAGGGCCTCGCCCTCGTGGGCCAGGGGCAGGAAGGTTTTACCGATTACTATCCCTTGTGTTGGCGACACAACCACGTCCTCCCGGTTGCCATGGGGGTCGCTGATAACGCCGAGGATACTGCCAACTTCGGTCCGTGCACCCAAAGAAACGCGCGTGCGCAACATGCCACTGTGAGGCGCGCGAACCCAACTGGTATGGTGTGAAATGACCGGTTTTTTTGAGGCTCTCGACTTGCCGGACAACATGCCCAATTCCCGCATCACATTGAGTACTCCCCGCATTCCCGCCCTTATGCATATTTCGTCAAAACGCAGGGCTTCTCCCGCTTCGTATAACAATATGGGAATGCCAGCATCCCGGCTGGCTTCGCGCAAGCTGCCGTCCCGGATTTTGGAATCAATAATGACGGGGACGCCAAAGGCCGCCGCCAGGGCTCGGGTGGCGCTATCGCTGAGATCCGCGCGGATCTGCGGCAGATTGAAACGATGTCGCGCGCCTGTGTGCAGATCAATGCCATGAGTGCAATGGCTGACGATCTGTTGCAGAAAATGGTGGGCGACCCGCCCGGCAAGAGAACTCTCTTCACCGCCGGGGAAGCTGCGGTTGAGATCGCGTCCGTCCGGCAGGTAGCGGGAGTGGGACAGGAAGCCATACACATTAATAATGGGAATAAGTATCAAGGTGCCGCGAATTTTGTCGATCTGCTTCCGGGTCAGCAATCGTCGAATAATTTCGACACCATTGAGCTCATCCCCATGAATGGCGGCACTGACAAACAATTTCGGTCCTGGCTGCCGACCATTGATGACGTGCACTGTCATTTCCACGTCTGTGTGCGTATACATGGCTGCCAGCGGCAGATTAATGGAGCGCCGTTCGCCGGGCTTGACGGTGATGTCGCCAATTGTAATAGGTTCATTTTTTGGCATGTGCAAATTCCCTCAAGGCCGCCACCATTCATGGACCATAATATCAAGAGGATCATAATATCAGGATCTATTGTCATAAAAGAGTTTGGCCGGGCAGTTTCATTGTTTACAATTATCACGCCGCAAACTAATTTGTTGCCAGCGGCGAGTTGACGGGCAAGAGAGTTTAAAGAGGAGTTGAAGTCATT
>CAZEWY010000186.1:0-6762 GCA_964515945.1 uncultured Cellvibrionaceae bacterium | reverse complement strand
TATAAAACAACGGGAACTGCTGTTGCAGGACCTGGAGTTGTTGCTGATCATTCGTTAACGCCACATCGTACTCAGAGATATATATCGGCAAACCGAGCGCAGCGATGCGATTTAGATTGGTTTGCAGTTCTGAAAAGGACTGAGTTTCCAAACCATGCGCTTGCGTACCGATGGCGTCCACCACACCGGCGTTGATGGCCGGCGTTGCCATATTGATAAACTCGGTGGTGTTCCATCTCAAGACGTTGTAATCGTTCAGAATCAGGATCGAGTTCGGGCAGTACTGTCTGGCCAACCGGAATACATCAATAATCCAGTCGTTACCGAATGCACTTTGCGCATATCCCGCCGGCTGGTGACCGGGCGTAGCCTCGTTGACCACATCGATCAGCTCGGTATCCGGGTAGCGCGTGCAGTAATCTCGGATCCACTCTTCGATTTCAGCAGCCTGTTCACTGGAGCTAAGATTATTGATCCAGCCCGGGGATTGGGCTCCCCATACGAACGTGTGCTGTTTGAACGGTATGTTGTGCTGCTTGGCGTAGTTGTACGCCCGGTCCAGACCGCCCCAGTTGTACTGATCTCTGGTTCCTTCCACCGAACCCCATTTGCCTTCGTTTTCCGGCGTAAGCTGATCCCAGTACTGAACAAAGTCGGACCTGAGCTGACCTCCAGTAGTGATGTTACCCACAAAGAATCCAACATTGGGCGTGCCCGAGCTGCTTGAACTTGAACTGCTCGACGACGAACTGCCGGACACATTGCCGAAGCTGATGTAGCCATTGCAGTGCATCCACTCGCTGTTGGAACCACCGCCGCAGGTGTTGTTGGCCCACAGGCCTGTGTTCACGCTCTGGTCCTCGGCCTGACGGGTCTGACCATTGACCTGAATGTAATCCACCTGAACGTCTCGGCTGCTGGCATCGTTGGTGAAGGCCACTCTGATTTCGCCGGACAGGTTGGTCGAGGCTGTGTAGTTCTGCATGCTGGTGGTCATCGTCCAGGTCTGGACGGTGGATCCGCCAACTTGCAGACTCACCGATTCATCACCGTTGGTACCAAGAGCGCGTACTACGATGCTATTGGCACCGCCGCCGCTTGATGAACTCGATGAACTGGAACTGCTACTGGAGGAACTTGAAGAACTACTGGAACTCGAGGAACTGCTCGAACTGCTGCTGGAGGAAGTGCCGTTGCCGGCGCAGGTCGGTATCTGAAAGTTGCCGCTATGGGTACCCTGGAAGCCGAACATTGCGCTCTGATCCTGCGCCAGGTTGCCGTTCCAGCTACAACAGTTGGTAAATGACGGTGTTGCTGTATCGCCACCGCTTGCGGTCACGTTCCAACTGCTGGTCACGTTGGCCGGCTCGTTGAAATCCAGCGTCACTGTCCAGCCGTCAATCGAACCCGGGCCGTCGTTGGTGACCGTTACGTCCAACTGGTAGCCGTTGCCCCAGACACTCGTCGGGGTTACTGTACAACTGTATGACGCAAAGGCCTGGCTGGCCAGCAGCAGGCTGAACAGCAGCCCCAACTGGGAAAGTTGACCGAACATTTTTTTGCCGTTCATATTCTGACTCCTCTGATACTTTTAACGATTGAAAAAAGCAAAGGTCCTGTTATCACCACGAACGACGTCGTAAAAAACGTTGATGGCATCAAGCGCCACCAATGACTGTCGGCCGCCGCAATAAAAACAGAGTACGGGCAGTCAGATTAGGAGGGACGATGTGAAAAAGAATAAAATTTATGATTAATTTTTTTGAAGCGAGAAGAATTTTTTACTATTTATGTAGATTTCTTTATCTTTGCAGACGGGGGAGACACCAAATTCAGACCCAATTCACAGTTTGCAGCGTGACACTGGTCAACCGACAAATTGTTGCATTTTCAATCATGCAAAAAATGGAAATTGTCTTGCATAACTTTTATTTCGTTATGGTCTAAGCCCGATTTTTTGACGGATATATTTGCTGGAAATTTTTGGGTGTACAGCCGTTTTCGCTTTTGAAGAGCCGATTAAAGTATGAAACGTTATTGTAGCCGACGGAATAGGCGATTTCCGAGATACTGGCGTTAGGATTTTCCGACAAGAGGCGAGCGGCTTCCGTCAGTCTGAGCTTATTGATGTACACACTAAAGGTAACGCCCAGCTCTTCCTTCAGAATCTCGTTGACTTTATTCCGATTGAGACCCAGCGCTTCGGCGGTAGCCTCCAGACTCAAATCCGGGTTGGCATACTCAGTCGCTATGTGGTGCAGCAATGTGTCCTTCGCTTTTTCTTTTTGTGGCGCAATGGACAGTGCCTTGTATGCGATAAACGGCCGGCCTCTACCGACTTGTGCTTTAACATTCATCAATAGCCTGCGCACGTAGCAGCGAAATAGCCACACTGCGCCAATTACCCAACAACAGATTGCAAGAACACCGACCAGGTAGAGATACACGGTCTGTTGGCCGCCAAACTCAACTGCCCTGATTTTTACCCGCGAGGGGGTTGCCTTTGGGCTGTGCAGGGAATTCACTATGCTGAACCTGTAAACTTTCCCAAGATCGTATTGTTTAACCGAGTATTCGAGGCCGAACTGTCTTAGCCACCAGTCAGGAGTGGCCAACTCGCGCAGGGCAATCCGGACAGGCTGCCAGTTTCCGTCACAAGGAAAAAATGTAGAGTTCACTCGCTGGGATGGTTCATTTTGTGGATTTGTAACTTTCTGATCATGGGTAAACAGTACAAACAAAAGAACGTTATCTGGTTCGCATGTCACCTCGAAATGAATCGTATCGTATCTCGTCAGGTCCACCGGTTGATTGGCATGTTCATATAAGTTGAAGCTGTAAGCCGCGTAAGGATACTGCTCCTCGGGAGACAAAATAAAACTGTAGTCAATCACCTCGTCTTCGCGTTTTACGCTAAGCTGGGTTTTACCTGTCGGCGAGGGAGACTGAAAAGAAGGCGACCACTGGATATCGCTATTGCCCTTAGGCAGAAGCGGTATCTTATTCTGGGCGAGCAGAAAACCCAGGGAAAACAGTGCCCACGTAGCCAAAGCTAAAACGATAAACAAACAAGCAGCGTCTCTATAAAGCTTCTGCATTCTCCGATGGAACCCGTTCGTGTTTATGATTCGTGCAAATGGGTATTAGGGAGCCTTTGATCAAGCCCAGACGGTCTCTGCGAGAATCAAAACGTTCAGCCGCAGGGCGTTCGAAAACCGTGCATCACACAACCGCTATATAGCATAAAGTATAGTAACGCGGCTGCACTGGATGGTTGGGAGTCCGGCCTCCGCATGGCAGACTTTGGGAGACAACTTCCATGCTCCACAAGGCTATCGTTTTTGTCTTTCGTGGTATACACAGGTCTATGCCCATTTCCCCAAACCGGTGCGGCAAGCGTCAGGGACTAATCATTTTAATTACCATATAATATCACCAACCAATAGTACAATTCTGATTCCCACAAGGCAACACGAATCCGTCAATCCTGCCTCGTTGTCTTCCTACGTCACCCGCCCAGCAGTAATCGGGTTAGACGCGAGCTCCGCGAGCGCCGTAACCCGACAACATGCGTTGAGTTGAATTGTCGGTTACGCCGCTTACGCGGCTAACCAATCTACGCGATCCGTGTCGCCATACTTTCTGTCACTTCCCCAGGGCATTGTCTAGATCGTCGGCTCGTTTTGCCGCCGGGCGGCTTTTCAAATTGTTCACATAGTCCATAAATACTGGGCGCTCTTCCAGGTTCTTCCACATCATCTGCCAATTCAGATAACTGCCCAGAACCAGATCCGCCGCCGTGAAGTGGTCGCCGCAAATATAGGTTTTATTGGCAAGACTCGCTTCCAGCGTATTCACCGTATCTTCAAGGTGACCGCAGCCAATGGCCCGCGTGTTCTGGTCGTCGATTGGCCAGTCAAAGGCTTTGGCCGTAGACGCCATTTCCAACGGCCCAGCCACAAAAAACAGCCAACGGTAATAGGTCCCACGCAATGGACTCTGCACGGGCGGTGCCAGTTGCTTTTCTGGAAACTGATCGGCCAGATAGGCACAGATAGCCACGGTTTCCGTCACCACCGTATCCCCGTGCACAATCGCCGGCACCTTGCCCATCGGGTTGATGGCCAGATAGTCCTTCGACTTGATGCTGCCGTCGAACTCGAGTACTTCAAGCTCGTAAGGTACTTCCAGCTCTTCCAGCATCCAGCGCACGACGCGCCCACGGGAGTATGGATTCGAATAGAAGGTCAACTTGCTCATGGCTTGCTCCTTGTTTCTGATTTTGAGGTATGGAATCTGGTCGGGAATTTGAATTCCGACCGCGCAGGCGCAGGTTACGTCGAAATTAGGCTACAATCCGCCCTAATTAACTCATAAACTTACAAAAAACGTTCGACCTCGCCGAAAGCACAGGAAACTCCCATGCCCAAACCCACGACGCGAATCCTCACGCTGCTGGAGTTATTGCAGACTCACGAACGCCTGACGGGTTCGGAACTGGCGCGGCGACTGGAGGTGGACATTCGCACTGTGCGCCGCTATATCAGCGCGTTGGAGGAATTGGGCATTCCCGTGACCACCGAACAGGGTCGCTACGGCGGCTACATGCTGGTGGCCGGTTTCAAACTGCCGCCCATGATGTTCACAGACGAAGAAACACAAGCCATAGCCCTGGGCTTGCTGGCGGCCGGCCAGTTGGGCATTAATGAGATCAGCCCCGCATTGGCGAACGTGCAGGCCAAACTGGAGCGAGTCATGCCGGACAGGCTGAAGCATCGCGTGCGCGCAGTCAGCGACAACATCCACATCGTCCTGGCCCCCGCGGAAACGCCAAAAACCAGCGGCGCCCTGCTGCTTCTGACAGACGCGGCACAATCCCAGCGCCGGGTTATTTTCAGTTATCAATCCCGGCAGGATGAAGTGACCCTGCGGGAGTGCGATCCCTATGGGCTGGTGTACCGGCGGGGGCGCGGGGACCTCGGTGGCTACTGTCACCTGCGCCATGCATTGCGGACCTTTCGCCTTGATCGACTGCAGCAGGTACAGGTATTGGACGCAAGCTTCGTGCGCCCCGCCGATTTCGATGCCGTCGATTACCTGCGACACGGTCTCATTACCGCCCAACGCCAGCACTCCGTCAGCATTTTGCTGTACACATCGGTCGATGAAGCCGGCCAGGCACTGGGCAGCATCGAAGCCCTCTGCCAGCAACAGGATGATGGCCTGTTGCTGTGCACCACAACGGATAGCTACACATGGCTTGTCCGCTGGCTGGCAAGCCTGCCTTTTGATTTTAAAGTGATTACGCCGAATGAGTTAAAAAATGGTCTGCGTGAACAGGCGGGCAGGTTGATGGCAGCCGCTGAAGGTTAAGATGGTCGATAAAGTTTTTTGGAAAACCCGGATTCCGCTACGCTTTGTCCGGGCTATTTATCTGGACCTTAATTATCTGGACCATAAGCTAAGCGTTCATGAAGCCGACAGCGCGCTTTTGAGAGTGCTGATGGTGCGTTGCATTTGATCCTTGGTGCCCAGAGTAATACGCAACCCCAGCCGCCCTTCCGCGTCCGCTTTTGGCCGCACCAGAATGCCCGCCTTCTGCAATGCCTGATCGAGTGCCTGGGCATTGGCGGGGAAAGTCCAGACAAAATTCGCGCCGCTGGGCCAGTAGTCGATCTTCTGCTGATCGAGAAACTTTTCCAACAGTGGCTTGGATTCTTCCATGACTTCACGCACGTAATCCTGTGTGTACTCAGGATTATCCAGCGCCGCCTGTACCGCCACTATGGCCAGTTGATTTATGTCGTAGGGTCCGCGCACGTTGAGCAGCGCGAGAATGTTCTCCGCCGCTGAAATTACATAGCCAAAACGCAGGGACGGCAGACCCCAGGTTTTGGAGAAAGTACGGGTAATCACCAGGTTGGAATACTGGCCGACCAGATCCGCCACGGTCACGCCGCAGTATTCAAAGTAGCATTCATCCACCAGAATGACGGCGTCGGGTGCGGCCTGGGCGATACGAACAATATCCTCCCGCGAGACCACGGTGCCACTCGGATTGTTGGGATTGGCAATACAGACCAAGCGAGTTTTTGAGCTTATGGCCTGCAGAACTTCCGCCGTGGGAAAGCCACCCTCGCGTGTGTATTGCGGTTCAACAATGGAAAGGTTTTCCACCAGCGCCACCTGCTTGTACATGGCAAAACTGGGACCGGGAATAATCGCCTCGTCACCCTCACGACAAGCTGCGCGAATGATCAGGTCAATACCCTGATCCGAGCCGTTGGTAATCATCACCTGTTCCGGGCGCACCTCAGTATAAGCCGCAATCCGCTCCACCACATTGCCGTAAGACGGATACATCTGCATCCGGCCATCGTTGATGTAATCGATAAGCGCCCGCTTGATTGGCTCACTCACCGGCACACTGCGCTCGTTGAAATCCAACAGCAAGTGCCGCTTGGGATCGCGCCCTTCCAGCGGTGGTTTGTATGCACTCATGGCATCGATGTGGGATTTGAAGATGGACATGGGTGGAGACCGTTAGGTAGTTTTATAAATAGTTTGGTTATGTGTTTTTTGGATACGGAGGAGGGAAAAGGGAAAAGGGAAAAGGGAAAAGATTCGTGCCCGCCGGAGGAGCCATGGCCTTCGGGAAAATTAGCAAAAATCCGCACCAGGCCGAGACACACAAATCGCAACCACTTTTCTTTTCCCTTTTCCCTTTTCCCTTTTCCCTTTTCCCTTTTCCCTTTTCCCTTT
>CAZEWY010000185.1:0-6777 GCA_964515945.1 uncultured Cellvibrionaceae bacterium | reverse complement strand
GATACACACACCTCCCATTAGCGCTCACACGCATTGCTTGATACTTGTTTAAAGACCCTCTTCTCTTCATATCCCTGAATGAATCTTCCTTGATGTATCTTCCTGTCTCCATGGCAATGTGCCGTTGAGCGGATGCGCATGCCCGTTAGGGCATGCGCATCAGATATTCCCTAACGATCTTTCACCAGTTCCTCAACGGCATTTACCAGGAAGATATAGCTGGCGCCGAGATTGATGACATATTCATTCTCGCCCCAGAAGAAGGGCCAGTCTTCCCGATTTTCGGGAAAGTCCGGTTTGAGGATAAGGACGCCCGGCACTATGCCGCCGGAAATGAACGAGAAGTCTGCGCGATTGGATCCATAAGCCACCTTTTTGGATCGCGTCCCCACGTTGGAGACAAACGACAGGTTGGAGCCCGGGTGATTTCCGTAAATATAATTCAGGCCTTTAAAGACATATTCGCGATCGATGATGTCCGGGAAAGCCGTGTGTAGATAATAATTGGTCACGGCGAAGCGAATAACCGCACCATTTCCCGCCCAACCGCCGGTCGTGATGGGAACACCAAACGGGTTGGACGATTCGGCTTCCTGTAGACGCTCGCGATATTCGTTCGCAAGATCCCTGATCGCCTCGGAAAAATCCCGGTCCATGTGCGGCATGGCCCGCACCGCCAGTATGGCATGCCGGTCAAAATGCTTCTCGATTTGCGGCATTAGCTCGCGAATCGCGTTCGCGTATGGCTTGTCACCAGTGGTGATCAATAACTCTGTCGCCGCTTTCAGTTTTTCCGTTTCCAGTGGGCCGCCGGTGGTGTTGCCGCTCTGGAACAGATCGGGTTCGTGGCTATTCTCCTCTGACCAAACCTGAACAGCGGTGGCGAGGGCTTCGTTGGCCAGCGCGTCGTTATATCCCTTGAGTGCGCGACTGGCTGCGGCGAGTGCCGCAGCCGAGCCATAGTTCAGCGGCGTCGATTTACTGGTAAAGGCCCAGCGGTCATCGAACTTGCCACTGCGGAAGCCATCGGATTCCAGCTCGCCCATGGCCTCATCGTAAATGAGGTTGTCCGTCATGGTGAGCGCATCACCGAGGTGGGTGTACTGCGAGAGGTCCGGAACAATGATGCCGGGAATCGCGTGGCCCACGGCTCTGTGTTGTGCAATCAGGCCGAGAGTGCCATGTTCGATCTGCTGCAGGAGGTCGGGCTTGCCGTCGGCAACGTGGATGTCGACATATTTTCTGTCATAGTCAACAGTGGTGGTATCCCGCGCGAGCCCGAACTTCTCCCATACCGCAACCAGGTCTATAACCGCCGCATACTGGCTCTGTGTGCGAATATCGTAATCGCCGGCATCAAACCAGCCACCAATATTTAGACCGGGAATATGCTCTCCTGGTTCATAGGGTGTATCCGTGGTTGGACCCTGCGCATACAGATCGAAATGGGTGATATTGACCGGCGCCTGCAAGGCATCGTCCAGGTGGGAAGCTCCATGCCACACCCGGTAGGCTTCGTTGACCAGCATGTGATCCATCTGTACCGGGAAAAACATGTCCAGGGTCGGATGCCACGCTGTTGCGTAAACATCATCGGCAATACGAAAGGGGGCGGTGCGAATCTTGCCATATTCGAGGACATAGAGCCCAGGTGCCGTTACGCGACTGAAGTCAAAAGTCGCGTAACGGTAGCGAGTATAGGTCCCCCAGGATTTGGGCGCGGCCTCCAGTTTTTCCACGAAACTGCCATCGCGACCGACTTTTAGCAGGCGTGCCTTGAGATTGCGCCGGTCATGGTGATCAAGCTCGATTACCGCAATTTTCTTCTGTTCTGGGTGATACCCCACTTGTGAATGGGCAATCACGGGCGGACGTATCCAATCGGGCAGCACATTGGCACTGAGTTGCCAGTCGATCACGGCTCCTGTTTTTCCCGAAGGAATCAGACTTCGCACAACAAACCAACCGTTTTGCGCCTTGGCGCGGCCATCGTAAAGTTTCAACGTATTGGATGGTGAGCGTATGCTTATCCGGCGTTCGGGGTCTGCCGGCGCCAGGGTCAGATAATGCCCCTCGGCCAGTGGCAAAGGCTCCACCTGATTGTTGATCTCCTTGGGGCCACTCGGATACAAGGGAAAGACGCCGGTCTTCTCATCCATGATAAATGAGCGCTCGAAGTAAGCCGAGGGAATGAATTCCAGATTGAAGCCCGCTCGGCCCGACAAGGCCTCTGGCAGGGGGTCTTTCAGGTTGACACTTATCCGGATACCACCGTCAACTTTTTGCGCCCTGATTGAATAGTCAAAGTCATATTTTTCATAGCGCAGAAAGGCTTCAACGGTCTGGCTTTCCCGGTCAACGTGCCTCTCCACAAATCGCGGAATCGGGTCCCATTGCTCGGGCGTCGCATGCAGGCGCACATCGCCATTTGTCGCCGTGCGCACGCCATGGTGGATAACCTCAATGCCACTTATCTTGGAATCGCTGAAGAGACCGTCGTACCAGTTGCTGAACACGAACAGGTTGAGCCCCTGAGTCTCGAAATATTCCTTTTTGTTGAGTGCCAGGTCCGGTACCGCGGCAGAAGCGGGCAAGCTGAAAGCCAGTGCAGACAGCAGTAACCCATAAGCCGCACCAATTTTTTGCCAGGTGGATTTTTTGCGAAAACGATTCGCGCCTTTAGTCATTTTATTCTCCGTTGTTTGAATTCTGATTATGGATGTGCTGGATGGATAGCCCATCGATTCCGCCAGTGAGACATGCCCTCCGGATCTTATAGTCTATATGAATTTAAGCTGCTGGCAACTGTGTTTGCGCGGTGACGATGATTCGAGCATCCTGGTAATTAAAAATAATTTATTATTAATAATTGAAATATAACTGTCTATTTAGGCGCCAGATATAGTAAACTCGACATTATTCTTATGGTGATGTTGACAATAACAGTTTATATTGTTAAAAATAGATTAACTGGATGGTTCGCCGATATGGGTGCTGCGCGCTGCGGACCTCGAAAATAAAATTAACCGTGGGAAACCATGATGAATAGAAAAATCACCAAGCCTATCTCACTGCAAATCATAGATGTTCACCAAAGGCATGCTCCTCCGGCCCCTGAAGCCAGCTGTAAACCCCTTTTCATAGGCACGCGCACACGCGCGATTCAGGATGGCCTTGCAGGGTGAGGCCCTCTCACCCTTTTTTTACATGCGAAAAGCTGGTTGGTGCTGCCGCCAGTTTTTGAAATGAAGGAACCCTTGGCAGACGCATGGGTGATTTCAGGGATCCGCAAGAGCACCACCAGCTAAAAAGCGGATCCAATACTGAAAAACAGGGAGTTTGACGGACAGGAAAGTTCAGAACGAGGCCGAGACGTGACTACGATAATTAGTGGTTGTGCCGTCAACCACAGGGATCTCCTGGTGGCGGTTGTTTCGGGTTCTCGAGCAAACATACGAAAAATCATAATATTGGGAGAAAACGTACCATGTTCAAAAATAAGCCGTTCAGCAAAAATAAGTCATTCCACAAAAACAAATTATCGCAGGCAATCTTCACCATAGTCGCGACGTCTTCATTGTCCGTTTCCGCTTTGGCGCAGGATAGCGGGGCGAATGTGCTTGAGGAAGTTGTCGTCACCGGCATCAAGGGTTCCTTGATGCGCGCCATGGATGTCAAACGAGACTCCGCCGGTGTGGTTGATGCCATTTCTGCGGAAGATATCGGTAAATTCCCCGACACAAACCTCGCTGAATCTCTGCAACGGATTACCGGTGTATCAATCAGTCGCGACAACGGTGAAGGCTCGGAAGTAACCGTACGTGGCTTTGGTGCGGGTAATAATATGGTGACCTTGAATGGTCGTGTCATGCCGACTGCGGGAATCAATCGTGGTGAGGGCGGCGGTTCAAGATCCTTCGATTTTGGCAATCTTGCATCCGAGGGTGTTAGCGGCGTAGAAGTGTATAAAACCGGCAAAGCATCCATCGTCACTGGCGGTATTGGTGCAACTATTAATATTCTGACCGCTAGGCCATTGGATAACTCTGGTTTTAACGCAACTATTGGTGCCAAGGCGCTAATGGATACCACTAACCGTGTCGGTGATGATGTTACCCCAGAGGTGTCCACACTTATCAGTTATTCCAACGACGATGCCACTTGGGGTGTTGCTCTAAGTGCAAGCCATCAAGAGCGTGACTCAGGTACCGTAGGTGCCACTGTCAACGATTGGGGCATATACGAATGGGATAGTATTAATGCCCCACAAAGAGCGTGGAATAACACTGGCGTAGACGTGGAAAATGCTCCGGATGAAGGGCAGCTGTACTCTCGCTTCTTTGACCTGCGCTATGAGTTTACCGATACTCAGCGTATCCGCGATAACGCACAGCTCACAGTACAGTTTGCGCCAATCGACGATTTTACTGCTACCGTTGACTACACTTTTGCTGAAAATGAAGTTAAAGAAGCGTTGGGTCAAACCGGCAACTGGATGCAACAGGGTGCCAATATCCAGGCTGTTGAATTTGACAACCAGGAAATCGCCACCATGGTCTATGCTCGAGAATCATACGTAAATGGTATTGATGAAGGTTTTGAGCAGCAGTGGGCAGAAACAACCGATACTCTGGAATCATTTGGTGTAAACCTCGAATATCAAGTCAACGATGCGCTAAGCTTGAACTTGGATGCGCACGACTCAGAAATGCACGCTCGTGGTACGGGGCCTTACGGTACCGGTTCAGTACGTATGGCTCTGGCTGCGCCCGTCGTTACTGATCGTGAATGGTGGTTTGGCAGAGAATTTCCTATTGTTAAAAATGTCTATGATGACAGCATAAACGGAGCAAACAATAACGGCGTAGTCGACGCCGGTGATGTCAGCTCAACCATGCTCAACTTACGCCAAGCCGATCAGACGATGACTGTTACCCAGATTCAACTTGACGGTGCCTATGAATTTGACAATGGTCGATTTGATTTTGGTATCGAATCGCGGGAGATGGAGTCTCACACCGTTAACTACACTGCGAGCAACATTGCCCTGGGTGGTTGGGAAGGGGCTTTCCCTGGAGAGTTTGGTAATTTGGTTGAGCCCTTTGATATTCAAGGCGAGTTCGATGACTACTCTCCCCTTGAAGGTTATGGCTTTAGGGCTAACGCCGCCGAATTGTATGCATATGCAACCAATCAAATTGGACGTTATGCCGATATCCTGCCTGCGACTATGAACCAATCTGCTGACAATCTTGTCACTGAGCAGATGAGAGCGGCCTTTGCCCAAGTTACGCTAAATGGCGACCTGGGCGATATGCCGTTCACCGTTCTGGCGGGCTTACGCTACGAAACCACCGACGTCGACTCAAGCTCACTAGCAGCAGGCTATGAAACAGTTTGGGAATCTAATAACGACGTTGCTATTAACGTGGATCCCGCAAAGCCTTCTACTCTAGTTTCAGCTGAAGCCAGCTATGACAACCTGTTGCCTAGCTTGGATTTCACCCTTAATATTACAGATGATGTAGTTGGTCGCTTCTCAACCAGCAAAACCATTTCCAGAGCGGCCTTGGGTGACTTGGGCGTTTCGGCATCCGAGTTTGGTGCTGGCGGCGGTTCAACCTATCTGGGCGCACGGCCCACGGCTTCCGCGTCAAACCCTGGTTTGCTGCCTCTGGAATCGACCAACTTCGATCTGTCGCTAGAATGGTATTACGACGATGCCAGCTATGCGTCTGTTGGGATTTTCGAGAAGAATGTTTTCAACTTCATCGGCAGCGAACAAGTAGAACGTCAGCTGCTTGGTATTCGTGACGTTACCAGTGGTCCTAGAGCGCAAGCTGCGGCTGAAGAGCTGACCGCACTTGGCTTTGCGCTTAACGACGACAACCTGCACGGTATGATGGTCTTCAACGAGTTTATTGACCAGAACGGCACGTATAACGACGCTTGGGTAGCTGAATTTGGTAATGTTGACTACGCGGCAACGCCGGAGCAAAACCAGTTCCTCTCGGGTCAACCAGGAGGATTATGGGATCTAGTGTCTCGTCCGGAAGATCCCGAGACTGTCTTCAGAACCAATACACCAAATAACGCCAAGGAAGCCAAAATACACGGTGCTGAATTTGCTGTACAGCACTTCTTTGGTGATACCGGCTTCGGCGTTCAAGCCAACTACACGATTGTTCGCGGTGATGTAGCCTTCGATAATCTAGGTTCTCCCGATGAGTCTCAGTTTGCGCTGGTAGGCTTAAGTGATACCGCCAACCTGGTTGGTCTGTATGACAAATATGGCTTCCAGGCACGTATTGCTTATAACTGGCGCGATGAGTACTTGAATGAGACGTCCAGAGGCGCATTTGCTAATCCTCGCTATATTGAGGCTTATTCGCAAGTCGATGTGAATGTGAGTTACGAGATCCTCAATGGGCTGACAGTATTCGCCGAAGGTCTCAACGTAACTGGCGAAGACAGTCGTTCTCATGGCCGTAACTACGATATGATGTGGGATCTGCGTGACTTGGGTCCCCGTTATACTGTGGGTGCACGTTATACCTTTTAATTAGATGTTTGTGTCTGATTAGGAGTCTTATCTTTGATAAGTATAAAGCCGCTGCAAAGCGGCTTTATTGTTTCTATTGGTCAATTTTGTTATAACTCTCTATCTGCCCATTAAACGTCATCCAATTTTTTGAAGGCCTGGCAAGAAAAATATGACTAATCATGTATTGCTAAATAATGTATCGCATCAAAACCTGAAAGTGATTCCGCATTTTA
>CAZEWY010000184.1:0-6849 GCA_964515945.1 uncultured Cellvibrionaceae bacterium | reverse complement strand
AAGGGAAAGGGAAAGGGAAAGGGAAAAGAGTAGGGGCTTCGGAATAGCTCTGTAAGGTCTTGTATAGTTATATACCTCCCCCCCCCATGTATGTATCTATGTACCAAACCTGCAGAGCCACGAATCTTTTCCCTTTTCCCTTTTCCCTCTTCCCTTTTTTTTAGCTTGCAGCTTGAGGCTTGAAGCTTGCAGCTCCAATCCCAATCCCCTCCCATTCACCCCTCGTCAATAACTTATTCAGATCCACCAAGATCAGCAACTGGTCATCTTTCAGGCACACGCCCTGAATGAATTTGGCATTGCCGCTATTGCCAACTTTCGGTGGCGCTTCTATTTCCGATTGATGCAGGTAGACGACTTCGGCAACGCTGTCGACAAGAATGCCGACAACCTGTTTTTCGGCCTCGGTAATAATCACGCGGCTGGTGTCGGTAATTTCCGCTGGCTCCAAACCAAATCGGTTGCGGGTATCTATCACGGTCACCACGTTGCCACGCAAATTGATAATGCCGAGTACAAAGTCGGGCGCGCCCGGCACGGGGGCAACTTCCATATAGCGCAGAACCTCCTGCACCTGCATGACGTTAAGACCATAGGTCTCACCGGCCAGGCTGAAGGTCACCCACTGTAATAGCGGGTCGTCCGTCGATGATTGATGCTCATTCACCATAGAATCTGTCATAGGAAATCTAAGCCTTTTCTAACAGTGTAGCCCAGCATCTGTTTCGGGGCGGGCAACCAGCTCCGTTGCCAGCCGTGGGCCAATGAGTGACAAGGGCAATTGCTCATCGGCCAAGCCGGCGCTGGCGATGGCTTTCGGCATGCCGTAAACAACACATGACCCCTCATCCTGCACCCAGATACAGGCGCCATTCGCCTTGAGTAGCCTCGCGCCTTCGCAGCCATCGCGTCCCATACCGGTGAGCACAACGCCCAACACATGCTTGTTGAACAAATTCGCCGCCGATGCAAAGGTGATATCCAGAGAGGGTTTGTAATTCATCCGTTCGTCACCCGGCTTGATTTTGATTCTGTCGCGATTGAGCGGCTCAAAAATCAGTTGTTGCGCACCCGGCGCCACCAATACCAGACCTGGCGCCAGCCTGTCGCCATTCCTGGCTTCACGCACTTCCAGGGCACATTGAAGATCAAGTCGTTCGGCAAAAACCCGGGTAAAATCCGCCGGCATGTGCTGCACAACAATGACCGGCACGGGAAAATTTCCGGGTAGTTGCATCAGCAGATCAGTGACGGCAACGGGACCGCCCGTTGAGGCGCCTATAATGAGTATTTTGACTTTCCCGGACCCACCGGCGTCCGGCCGCCAGTTCCCCTGCGCATCGGCTCGGCAATCGTCCAGGCCGCGTCCGTATCCAGGTACTTTGGCGTGGGCATTTTTCGCATAAAAAAGCAGGCTTTCCTGAAGCTGGTGTTTGGCAAAACCCGAACGGCGGGAGATATCGGCGAAATTTTTAGGAAGAAAATCGACGGCCCCGGCTTCCAATGCGGCAAGCGTCACGCGCGCGCCTTTATAGGTCAGCGATGAAAACATCACAATCGGCACCGGCCGATCAGCCATGATTGCGCGCACCGCCGCCACCCCATCCAGACAGGGCATTTCGTAGTCCATCGAAATCACGTCCGGTCGCAACCGCCGGGCCATATCTATGGCTTCCTGGCCGTTGCTGGCTATTCCCACTACTGTCAATTCCTTGTGATCATCGATAATTTCCTGCAAGCGCTGCTGAAAGAATCGGGAATCATCGACAATCAGAATTTTATAACTCAATCGAATCTCCAGACGTTCATTGAAAAACGCGGCGGGCGCCTATCATTATTTACCCGCATAGTGCTTCACCAACCCCGGCAAATCCAGAATCAGCGCTATGCGGCCGTCGCCGGTAATGGTTGCGCCCGCCATGCCGGGGGTACCCAGCAGCATTTTCCCGAGTGGCTTGATCACCACCTCCTCCTGGCCAACAACCTGGTCCACCACCAGCCCGACTTGCCGATCACCAATGGAAACCATGATCACATGATCTTCCGCCGTCGTATCGCGGCATGATTGTTTCGCAAGCCAGGATTTCAGCGAATAAACCGGTATGGCCTGATCTCGCACCATGATACAAATTTGACCGTCGACCTTGTTGCTGACGGCCGCGTTCAAGCGAAATATTTCGTGAACATTGGCCAGGGGCAGCGCAAAACTCTGAGCCGCCACAGTCACCATCAAGGTTGGCATGATTGCCAGAGTGAGCGGCACCTTGATCGCGATACAGGTGCCCTTGCCCGGTTGCGATTGAATATTCACCGAGCCATTGAGCTGGGTGATTTTTGTTTTCACCACATCCATGCCCACGCCGCGGCCCGAAACGTCCGATACCTTTGTCTTGGTCGAGAATCCGGGCGCAAAGACCAGATCGAGCGCATCCAGATCACTCAGCCGATCGGCGGCATCAGCCTCCATGATGCTTTTTTCAACAGCCTTGGCCCGCAGTGCCTGAGGATCCATTCCGCAACCGTCGTCGGATATTGTCAGCAAAATATGGTCGCCCTCCTGTTCGGCGGAAAGCTTGATTATACCCGTGGGTGACTTTCCGCTGGCTTTGCGCTCAGCGGGTGTCTCAATGCCGTGATCCACGGCGTTGCGCAGAAGGTGAACCAATGGATCGGCCAGGGCTTCCACCAGGTTTTTGTCCAGATCCGTGTCCTCTCCTTCCAGTTCGAGAATAATTTCCTTGCGCAGATGCCGGGCAAGATCGCGCACGACACGCGGAAAGCGACCGAAGACTTTCCTGATGGGCTGCATGCGGATTTTCATTACCGCTGTCTGCAAATCCGCCGTTATTAAATCCAGGTTACCCACCGCTTTCGCCAGCGCCTCGTCGACGCTGTCTGCGCCGAGACGCACCAGTCGATTGCGTACCAGCACCAGTTCCCCCACCATATTCATGATGTCATCCAGCCGCTGGGTGTCGACGCGCACGCTGGTTTCCGCTACGGGCGCCACGGCAATCGGCGTTGCGGCCAGGGTCTCCGCCGGTGCCGCAGTCGCCTCCGGGGAGTTTATCGATGCAGGCTCAACTTCGTCCGACCTGGTGTCACCGGGGGGCATCGTCGACTCGATTGTTTCAGCGACATCCGGCGAAGATTCGCTGTCCGCTGCTGAAGGTCCTTTTCCTTTTCCGTACAGCTGATCAAGCAGAGTTTCGAATTCCTCCTCATCAATTTCATCCGCGGCGTCACTCGGGACGGGCGGGGTTTCACCGGTCGACGCCTTTTCAACCTTTGGCCCGCCATCTGCTTCCGCGGCCGCGGCTAAGGTCGCAGGACCCTTGCCCTTGCCATAAAGCTGGTCGAGCAGACCTTCAAATTCGTCCTCACTGATTCCTTCGCCGGCATCCGCAATCGCTGCCGTGGGTTTGGAAACCTGAGCCGCTGGCTCGGATTTATCGACCGCATCCAGAAAGGCCTCAAACTCGGCGTTCGTAAGACCGATGGCATTGGCTTTGGATGGCGGTGATGATTTACGGTTTTTACTGATGGTAGTTTGTTCACGGGGCGAGGTGCCGTTTTTCTTCGGGGCTTTTTTCTCCGAATTTCTTTTCCCGCCTGCCGCCGCCGGTGACTTTTTATCTGAAGCGGTCTTTCGTTTTCGTAGTGACGCTTTTTTGGCTGCGGGTTCTTTATCGGCTGAAGGCTTTTTATTGGCTAATGACTTTTTATCCGCTGAAGGCATTTTATTGGCTGAGGGCTCTTTATTGGCTGAGGGCTCTCTATCCGCTGCTGAGGGCTCTTTATCGGCTGAAGGCTCTCTATCCGCTGAAGGCTCTTTATCGCCCGAAGGCTCCTCCTTTTGAAGTTCATTGCCAAGAACCAATTGTTCGAGATGTTTGATCAAGTCCGGATCGACGGGTGCGATGGGTTGGCGCATCGACACCTGGCGAAACTGTTCCTTGACAGCGTCCAGAGCCTGCAATACCACATCCATCAGGTCAGCCGTAATGTGGCCCTGACCATTGCGCAGGCTGTCAAAAAGGCTTTCGGTTATGTGGCAGCAGGCAACCATGTCGTCAAGTTGCAGGAACCCGGCGCCACCCTTGATTGTGTGGAATCCGCGAAAGATTGCGTTGAGCAGGTCCCGATCCTGGGGGTTTCGTTCCAGATCGACCAACTGCCCCGACAAGTGTTCCAGAATTTCGCCCGCCTCTACAACGAAATCCTCAAGAATGTCATCATCCTCGTCGAGTGGCATTCAAAAATCTCCCGGTTCCGCCACGGATATGGGGAGTATATCCGGGCTCATTAAGGGCTTGTGGCGATTGATCTCAGTGTCCTGCCCGATTCTTCTCATAATCTCCGCCTGCCCTACAAGGGCTGGCAAACTTTCCTATAACCCAAGGCTTGATAGCAGATCATCCACATCATCCTGTCCCAGGTCGGCCTCCGTCCGTTGTCTCACACCCGGTTTGCCGCCATCCGTTTGTCGGTCCTTGCCCGCGCTCCCTGTCCCATTCGTTTCCCCGGCCGCATCGCTCAGTGTTTGTTGCCGGTTCAGGTCGGCGTCAGCGATACAGGCGATCACCTTGCCCAACAATTGGCCCGAAAGATCCTGATAACTTTGTTCCAGCACAATCTTTTTCAGGTTGCTATTGAGAAGGCTTGCCGCCCGGGTGGTTTGATCGAGGAAGTCGTCCAGCCGCCAGTAGAGTTCGCCGAATTCTTCAGCGGTCATTTCCCGCTTCTTCAAACGAAGCCACTCCTGCCGTAAATCATGTGCCTCCTGTTCAAGATCTGTGGCAATGGGGGTCGAGGCTTCGGCCCGGTCCAACGTCTTATCGGCAGCGTCTTGCGTCATCTGGATCACCCGGCGCAAAGTTTCTGTCGCTTCATAGCTGTCCGTGCCGCTGTTTGCATCAGAGTGAGAAAGAAGCCCGCACCCGTTAGAGCTGGCAAGCGCATGGCTGCGCCCTTCAATCATGCCGTGAATCAGCTCGGTGGCTTTCCGGTAATCATTATTCTGCAATTGTTCAATCAGCGACTTTGCATGTTTTCGCAGATCCGCGGCGGATGGCGTGCCGCATTGCGTGGAGTGTAAAGGTTCGAGGCTTTTCATTTAATCGCCTTTTGTTATCGGGTATTTCACATACGTGCAAAGATTTTCTCGAGTTTTTCTTCAAGCACTTGAACAGTAAAGGGCTTGACGATATAGCCGTTCACGCCTGCCTGAGCCGCCTCAATGATCTGGTCGCGTTTGGCTTCCGCCGTCACTATAAGAACAGGGAGGCCCGATAGCTTGCCATCCTTGCGGACCTCCCGCAGAAGTTCAAGGCCATTCATGCCGGGCATATTCCAGTCCGTCACCAGAAAATCGAAATCTCCATTGCGCAGCATGGGCAGGGCCGTTACACCGTCGTCCGCTTCGTGAACGTTGCTGAAACCCAGGTCACCCAGCAGATTCCTGATGATCCGCCTCATGGTGGAGAAATCATCAACAATCAGGATCTTCATGTCTTTGTCCAACACACCCGCTCCAAGTCAATTGGTTGACAGCAAATTGGCGCCGACTCTTGCGCCGCGGCTCGCGCAGTATCAATTACAGGGGAATTGAGCGCGATCCCATAACAAGTTTAGTCGCTGCCGCGCGTTCGTTGAGGATTTTTCAACGATGGATGAGCAAATTAGCGGGGGAAAGGGCGGATCGGACAGCGGATCCGCCCCTGCGGGGGAAATGGAGAACAAATGGCGGAAGGGAGCGATGTGGCGTCAGCTCGCGGTTTGCAGCAATCGCTCAATGAAGAATTCCAGATGGCCGCGCGCATCGCGCTGAACCGGCCATTCGTCGATTTTGCGCGCTATGGCGCGTATGGCCCGCGCCACTTTTGATGCCGGGGCATATTCCAGCAAGGCCTTGCGCTGCTGAACAGCCCGGCGAACGTCCTCGTCAAAGGGAACATGCCCCAGATATTGCAGGGATACATCGAGATAGCGATCGCAGATGGCATTGAGTTTGTTGAAGATTTCCCTTCCCTCCTGGGTACTGCGGGTCATATTGGCGACAATGCGGAAGCGAAACATGTGGTGTTCAATATTGAGTAGTTTGATCAGGGCATAGGCATCGGAGATGGACGCGGGTTCATCGCAGACGACTATGACGGCTTCCTGCGCGGCACACACAAAATTGACGACCGTATCCGAGATACCCGTGGCGGTATCTATCACCAATGTATCGATCTGATCGCTGATATCACTGAAGGCATGAATGACCGCCGCATGTTCCCGGACAGAGAGCACCGACATTTCGCGAACACCCGAACAGGAAGGAACGATTTTTACGCCGCCCGGCCCGTTTATGAGTATGTCGCGCAGGCGGCGACTGCCATCGAGGACATCACTCAGGGCGTACCGCGCGCTCAGCCCCAGGAGTACATCAACATTGGCGAGGCCCAGATCGGCGTCCATCAGGACCACCCGCTGACCCATCTCGGCCAAAGCCAGGCTGAGGTTTACGGAAAGGTTGGTTTTGCCCACGCCACCCTTACCACCGGTAACCGCCAGGACTTTGACAGGATTATGATAATTCATTGGTTTTCTTTCACTCTTGTTGAACTGATCCGAGGGCGCCGATTAGAGGTGCTCCTGTTTATAAGTGGTCACAGGTCCAACGCCGCGTGGGTTCAAGCAGGAATCGTTTCAAGCGGGAAATCGCGCCAGGTTCTTGTGCCACCGGACGTTATAGCAAAATATGTTCCAGCGGAGTGGATTGTGGACAATAATTCGCAAACAGCCCGTGGAACAGGGCTTCCAGGGAAGGGCAGTCGCGGTGCATCCTGGTGGTTTTGGGGGAAT
>CAZEWY010000183.1:0-6871 GCA_964515945.1 uncultured Cellvibrionaceae bacterium | reverse complement strand
GCCCGCGAGCACCAGGACGAAGACCGCCATGAATTGCAGACAACCGGTGATGACCTTGTCCTGTTCACCGAACAGAATCGCGGTGGACTTGACGCCGATTTTGAGGTCATCTTCCCGGTCGACCATGGCGTAAAAGGTGTCATAGGCCACGGTCCAGAGTACCACCGCCACATAGAGCAGCCAGCTGGCCCGAGGTACTTCTCCGGCCTGGGCGGCGAAGGCCATGGGAATGGACCAGGCGAAGGCGGCGCCCAGCACTACCTGTGGCAGGTGGGTATAGCGCTTCATGAAGGGGTAGCAAAATGCCAGCGCGAGGCCGCCGAATGACAGCATGATGGTCAGGCGATTGGTGAAGAGCACCAGAATGAAGGACACGGCGCACAGGGCGACAAACAGCAGCACGGCTTCCCGGGGCGAGACGAGGCCGGTAATCAGAGGCCGCTCGCGGGTGCGCTCAACGTGGCCGTCTATGCGGCGGTCCGCGAAATCGTTGATGACGCAGCCGGCGCCGCGCATCAGCACCACGCCCAGGACGAAAATCAGCAAATTGTCCCAATCCGGTATGCCTTCGGCGGCTATCCACAGGCTCCAGAGGGTTGGCCAGAGTACCAGGTAGGCGCCTATGGGCCGGTTGAGGCGCATCAGTTGCGCGTAAATGCAGGCTTTGCGGAGGATAAGCTGGCGAATAACGGCTGTTTGCATGGCAAGTTTTGTTTTAGAGTAGTGGCTGTTGATGGAGATTGGAGAATACACGAGGCCGAGCCTTGAAAACAGGCGCTTTCGAGTATGGCCTTGGGACCGCCGAAGCTGTTGAAGCTGAATAAGAGCGATTTCTCCAACACCAACCATCCTTCCACGCAAATCAGACAATCGAGCCCCTTATGATAAAAATGCAGCTCCACTGGCAGATTCTGCTGGCGATCATCCTGGCCATACTGGCCGGCATTGTGACCGATACCACCAGCGCGCTTTTCGGCATCACCTTTTACAGCATGTTCGACTTTGTCGGCACTCTCTTCCTCAACGGTCTGAAAATGATCATAGTGCCGCTGGTGCTGTCATCGATTATTTGCGGCGTCGGCAATCTGGGTGCCGACAGCAACCTCGGCCGACTTGGCGGTAAGACCCTGGCCTTGTACATCATCTCCAGCCTGCTGGCTATTCTGATGGGGCTTTTGCTGGTCAACCTGCTGGCTCCGGGCATTGTCGATGGCCAACCGGCCGGTGACAGTCTCAACCTGAGCCCACCCGAAGAAGTGAGTGCGCAACTCAGTCAGGTGGAAGGTCGCGGTACTGGCGACATGGCCGCCATATTCATGCGCCTGATTCCCACCAATGTGGTTGCCGCCGCGGCGGGCGGGCAGATGCTGGGGCTGATCTTTTTCGGCATACTTTTCGGGTTTTTCATGACCCGCATCGGCAGCGAGCGCTACCAGGCGCTGAACAATTTCTGGCAGGCCGTGTTCGACACCATGATGCTGATTACCATGTTCATCATGCGCTTTGCGCCCATCGGCGTGTTCGGACTCGTAGCGAAGACGGTGACGGCGACCGGCTTCGCGGCTTTTCAGCCACTGTTGCTGTTTTTCATCACCGTGGTGCTGGCACTGGTGTTGCACGTTCTTGTGACCTTGAGTCTGGGGCTGAAATATCTCGCGGGTGTCAATCCTTTTAAGCATTACCGGGCCATGGGCGCCGCGATGCTCACCGCCTTTTCCACGGCCAGTTCCTCCGCCACATTGCCGTTGACCATGGAGTGCCTGGAAAAGAACGCCGGTGTCTCCAATCGCACCAGTTCCTTTGTGTTGCCGCTGGGCGCCACCATCAACATGGATGGCACCGCCCTTTATGAATGTGTTGCCGCCATGTTTATTGCACAGGCTTATGGGCTGGACCTCAGCTTTACCACTCAATTCGTCATTGTGTTTATTGCCTTGATCACGTCCATAGGAGTGGCGGGCATACCGGCCGCCAGCCTGGTGGCGATTACTGTCATCCTGGCCGCCATAGGTTTGCCGCTGGAAGGCATTGGTATGTTGTTGGTGACGGACCGCATTCTCGATATGATGCGCACGGCGGTGAACGTGTTCAGTGACAGCGTTTGTGCAGTCATAGTGGCGCGCTCGGAGGGCGAAGAGACGCTGCTGGTGGATGCGCCAATCCGAAATTAGATGTCCCGTCGGTCAGCCGGACGGGGAATTACTGGAGACAGGAGGAAAACCCCATGTCCGATCTGAACGATCCACGCGTTTTACTGGCGGAGGAGCGCACTCTGCTGGCCTGGAACCGTACCAGTCTGGCGTTGATGGCATTTGGTTTTGTGATGGAGAGGTCCGGCACCTTTATGCAGGTACTGGCGCCGCCGGGGACACTGGCCGGCGAGCGCCACTTCAGCTTCTGGGTGGGCCTCATATTTATCGCCCTGGGTGTTTTTGCGGCCGTCGGCGCCGTCGTTCAGCATTATGTCGTGCTGCGCACTTTGAGGCCGGTGGAGGTGCCAACCGGCTATCACGTTCACCTCGGGACCTTCATCAATCTGGCGGTGGCGCTGGTCGGCGTACTTATGACTTTCTATCTGGTGACCCGCGGTCCCGGTCTGTAATCGACCGGGTCTATTGCCGCGTCTCCCCGTCTTTCTCTTCACCGTTCTCCTCAGCGCGCTCTCCGCTCTTCCAATCAAACCCCGAGCGCCGTGCCAATTCCTCGGGCTCCAGCACGCCGACGATGCGCTCGCCGTCGATAATCCAGGTGGGGTAACTCGCGATGCCCTGATCCAGACACGCGAATGCCGGCTGGCTGCCACGACCGTTGGGACTGCACTCGGTGTAGGGCAGCGCATCTGCCGCGTCGCCAAAAAGTTCGCGCTGCTTTTGGCAGTTGGTACACCAGAAGGCGCCGTAATATTCCGCTCCGGATTCATCCAGATGCACGGCCAGGGCCTGGAGGCGGGGGTCCTGTGGCGGGCGCAGCAGATCACTGTAATTGTAATAAACATGCAATGCGCCAAGGGTGACCACCACCAACAGTCCGCTGTTCAGCAGCCATTGGGACCAGGGCACATCGGGCGCCGATGGTGGCCGCCGGAGCAGGAGCAGAGCAAAGATTGCGCTGATCAGAATCAGCGAGGTCAAACACCAGAGGCACAGCGCATCCAGCGCTATAAGTCCGACCAGGGTCAGATAAACACTGATCGCCACTCCCGCGAGTGCCGGACTCCACAGGCGTTTCCACCGCTTCAGGCGGGACATGGGCCGATAGGCCAGAAAAGCGATCACCGCATAAAGCACAAAACCCCACAGGGCCAATGGCAGCCCCAGTACCGTAGACCAGCGACTGTGCTGAATGACATCGCAGCCGGAGCCGGCGCTGCAGAAGGCGGGCGCCGCTTCCCACCAGGCGACGCCGGTGAGGTAGGCGGTCACCGCCATGCCCAGAGCGGCGAGAGCCACTATTGGCAACTCGGGTGAGCGCGTGGTCGCGGGCTTTGTCATGGTGAGTCGGGAAGCTTTTTTGCGATGATTGATGGATCGCTTGGCCATTGTTCAACCTCGATTATTATTGGACGTCGACCGGCTTACTATACCCGAGAACGACCGGCTCGACACCAGATCCATCGAAGAGGTGTGGAAGAGGGATTTCCTGGATGGTGAGAGCGCAGGGCTCTACTGGCTGTGCAGCATTCCCAGAGCGGGCGCTGCGGCGGGAACGAGAAGCGCGGCCAGGCGGTTCACCGACAGGGCGCTGCCAATCGTGGGGCGCCAGCCCCAGCGCTCGACCATAACTCCCAGCGCAAAGCCCGCGAACATAAGGCCGATCCCGACGCCCTGCATGTTTTTATGGGGGCCGAGTGTACGGACGATGGCGGAGCGATGAAGATTGAGTTCCCGCCGCTTAAGGTCAATTTTTTGCGCTGTTTTCACCGGTCGCAGTCTCCTGTCCGCTATTCAGATTCGCAAGGAAAAGCCGCCACTGCTGACGTGTTTCGGGAAAGGTGCTCTGGGCGCGCAAGGCCTTCAGTCGCGAATAACACAAGATCAACAGCCCCAGTTGCAGCACGAAAAGTGTCAGTAATCCCACCGCGACCACACCGCTGGCGGCATAGGCCAGCCAGGCCAGCAACAGCGACAGACTGATCCAGGTCAGGCCCGCCAGGGGTAAAAGTGCGAGGGCCAGTGCCAGTATGCGCGGCAAGCTTTGCAAAGCCAGCACCAGTTCTAGCCGGATCAGGCCGAGCATGGCGCCGCCCCAATCGGAGACCTGCGTGGCCAGCGTATGGGCACGCTCCAGCTCGCTCCAGAGAGATTGCCCGCCGGATTTGCCCGGCGCCGGATTTTCACCGGTAGGGCCGGGTTCCGGGCTCTCCCGGTTCATATCATGTGACGCTGTAGTGGCCTCAGGTGTGGAATGATGATGTTGCATCCGCCGCTCAGTGCCGCATCAAGCGCGAGATCAGCCAGCCAGTGGCAAAGGCGACGCCTATGGCCGTTAAAGGGCGCTGCTTGATGCTCTCTTCCGCGCGGATTGCCATGCTTTCGGCGCTCTGGCGGCCGCGTGCATATTGCTGCTGTGCCGTTTGCTGAACGTCGGCACCAACAGTGCGTGCGGCTTCGCGGATATTGTTGCCCGCTTCCTTGATATGCGAATAGGCTTGTTGCACGGATTCGCGGGTGGCGTGTTCGCTGTGTGTGGTTTCCATGGTCGATGGCTCCATATCGAGGGACAGTGGTTAACATACGGTTATGTCTGAAATTCAGGTATCAAACTTTGTGCCAGCGTACCTCCTGTAGATGACACATCGGCTTTTTCATTGGATTCTGAAGTGCTGCGGAAGCCTATGATTCGATCGAGGTAACTGATGAGCGGAGCCCACCCTACAGCGCCGGCTATGACGCTCGGATGATGGGCTCCGGCCACTGTTCATTGCCTTTGGGCATTGTAAAGAAGCGCGGGCCGAACCTGTGCCCTTGTAAATGGTTCAACCTGTACCGCTGCTTAACGAACTAACCGCTTCAAAAAGCCACACCCAATTGCAGGGCGCCGCCGCGATGATTGCTTCCCCGGCTGTAGGCGACGTCCACCAGGAAGCGGTATAGCCGCAGGCCCAGCCCGAAGGAAACGGCGTCATCATGGGAGCGCCCGAGGTCGGCTCTGTAGCCGAGACGCAACCGGGCCCACCGAGCGAGTTTGATTTCGCTGCCCAATGCCAACTCCCGCACGGGAGCCTCGAAACCGACAGGTTTATTGTCGATCAGGTCCAGATCCAGACCGACTGAATAGCGCGGCTGAACATAGGCCAGGCCGACGCGGGCGCGGGGATTAATGGAAATTTCCTCGCCTTCATGGGTTATAAAATCCTGACTGACGACGTCCTTCACGGCCAAGCCAATCCGCAGGCCGGATGCGTGCTCCATGGCCAAACCCAAGTCCAGATTGCCCGTCAGATGAGACTCCTCATCGCTCAGCGAACTCAGGTCCCGCACTACCGATGAAGTCTGCTGAAAAACGCGAACTTCCATCAGCTTTGGCGTGATACCCAGAGCCACCGGTTGCCCGAAGAGAGAGAATTCCCCCGCAGCGCTGAGACCCCATTCCATGATAATGGCGCCGCGCGCGGAAAGAGTCGAATCGACGTCGCCGGTATAATCGATGAGATTACCCTCGCTGTCGAACAGCTCGGGGTGAGGTGGTATGCCGATTTCTCCGGCAATAATGAAATCCAGCGTTTCCAGGTACTGGTCCAGGAGTTCCCGGTCGCTGTCTGTGATTCTGGCGTCACCGCCGCCAATTGCCCGCACACCGATATAAAAGGCTCCACCGGCGCTGTCGCCCGGCTCGGCTATGGCGACGCCCGCGAAGGTCTCCACGGGCAGGTTCTTGCCATCCAGTGCCTTTATCGCGCTGTCCAGGTCCGCCGATTCCTCACGCAGGTTCATGGCTGTGATTCTGTTTGGCGTGGTATTGAAGGTATCGACAGCCGCTTGAATGCGGCCCACCAAATTGTTCTGTTCAAGTTCCGCCAGTTCGATGAGGGCGTCAGAGGTTTGCACGGCAAGCACCGGCAAATACAGTCGTCCCGCGCGAGATTCCTCTGGACGCTGGTTGTGCAGCGCTATGAGCGCCGGATTATAAAACTGCGCCTGCTGCGGCGTCGCCAGCGCCACGGTAGCACCGCCCATGGCCAAGGCGCGCGGCTCATAGGTACCAAAGGTAGCGGCGTGAGTGGTGGAGGACGTAGCCGCCAGCAGTATTGTCAGAAAGACTTGCCACGGTGGCCTGAGTACTATTCCCTTAGCAAACGTCATAGAACATGCACCATGGTAATCAGCTAATGATCAGCGACATTGAGCATTCAGTCGCGCCTGAAGTTCGCGCCTTCGTTCGCGCAGATTGTTGCCACGGGGCTCCCGGTAGCCATGGCGCAATCTGGCGTGGATTGCCTGAACCTGATGTTCGAGCGATTCGCACTGGCGTCGAGTTTGCGCCAGGGCTGCCTCGGATTCCGCCCCGTCATTCTTGAAACGGCGCTCGCGCCTTTGCTGTCGTTCGTCCGCATTCGCCCGGTGAATTTCGGTCAGGCGGGCACTGGGTTTTTCCATGCTGTGAATGGGAGGCATGGCATCATCGATTGTCTGTTGATTGGCGAGAGCCGGATTCCGCCTGTCGCTGTAGTGGGTCACGCCTCTTTCATCCACCCACTTATAAATAGCGGCCAGAGCATTCGGGCTGATAGCTGGAATAATGGAAACAAAAAATGTAGCGAAAAATATGCCAATGATTTTCATAAAACCTCCTTGTATAAAAAATTTCCTATGGCGTATCACCGCCTCCGATACTGATTAGAACTTTTACACCTGGGCATAGGCCTGACTGG
>CAZEWY010000182.1:0-7117 GCA_964515945.1 uncultured Cellvibrionaceae bacterium | reverse complement strand
AGAGCGCGAGAAGCCCATTGCTGTTCGAGTTTGCGCAGCTTGTTATTGGGCAGGAGCATGGCTCCCGGCTCGTGGGACTCCAGTGTGTAATGAGCAGCGGGCTCGGGTGCGGATATCAGGAGTTCGATCACTTCCATGACATAGGGGATTTCCTCCGAGGCGGCAGATATCCTCAGCGCGCCTTGCGGATCTTCCGTGCATTCTTCAATGAATGACAGATACTGGGGATCGACATCATGCCGCGACCGGAGGCGCCTCAGCCAGAAACCCGCCCGAGCTTTGGCTTGTTCAACCTCACCCGTGGCACATAGCAAGGTAATTTCAATCAGAGCCAAATTCGGTGCATCCGGGTCCGTGCGTTGCGCGGCTTTGAAACTATCCCAGGCGTCGGCCGGTTCACCCTTGTCCATTAGCATCATCGTCTTGCGCTGTAAGGCGTCGGCGCGCAGAAACTTATCGTCGGCGTTACAGGCTCTTTCGAGCACGCGCTGTTGCTTCTTCGTGTTGCCCTGCTCCAGATAGAGGTCCATCAGGACTCTGAACAAGGGGTGATGGCGGCGTTTGAGGGGCACATCCGGTTTAAACCAAGGTTCCAGCAAGGCCAAGGCGCGGCGAATGTCGCCTGCCGCCAGCCATTGCTCGGCGGTGTCGGCCACCGCCTGGGTGTCAACGCGGGTCTTGGGCAGCGTGGCAAGCACTTTTTGCGAACAGTGGTCCAGGACATGGCGGAGCATATTGTAGTCGTCCAGCATGGGCTGAGCATCCATACCCAGGCAGCACTGCTTGTACTTCCTGCCCGAGCCGCACAGGCAGGGCTCATTGCGGGCTGGTTTTGGCAGCGGATTCAAAGTGAAATCCTGTTCGGCCAATGGGGTATTGTTATAGATAGCAATGCCGAGTATCCGAAAAAAGAGCCCCGTCGGCCCGGTTTCGGGATGAATCTGCGCAGCCATCGAGGGTGCCAACGTTGGCCCTGCATCGGCAATCCACGCCAGGAAGTCGTCTGGGTCCGCCGAACGGTAGAGTTTGCCAGCGGAGGCGCTGAATAGAAGTCGTAGTTCATCGTCCGCGGTCGGACCTATATCATTCATGGGTGTCATCGAAGCCTGCTGGATTAGGATCGGTGTGAGTCATAGGTCATAATACAGGTATCGCGTCGGGTCCGTCATATCTTCCCACTGGCTTTATGTGCCATAGAAGGATTGGAGTTTGAACATGTTTGAAACAGTTACCAGATTACAAGCTGAGCTGGATGCCTTACGTCCACTGCCACCCCACACGGCTGCGACGCTCCACGAACAATTGGTGCTGGACTGGACTTACAACTCCAATGCCATTGAGGGCAACACGCTCACCTTGAAGGAAACCAAGGTTGTATTGGAAGGCATCACCATCGGCGGCAAGCCAATGCGTGAACACTTCGAGGCCATCAATCATAAAGAAGCCATCGATTATGTTGAGTCGGTTGTTGCTGGCGATGAACCGATCAGCCAGCATTTGATTAAGTCTATCCATCAGTTGATCCTGAAAAATATCGACAATAGCAATGCCGGTGTCTATCGCCGTGAAAATGTCGTCATCTCCGGGGCCAGTCATGTGCTACCGAATCACGTTCTGATTACAGAACAAATGGCAGCTCTCATCGATTGGTACAAAACATTTTCCGGCCACCCTATCGAACGCGCTGCGAGGCTTCATGTGGATTTCGTCAAGATTCATCCCTTTGTCGATGGCAATGGTCGAACTGCCCGGTTGTTGATGAATTTCGATCTGATGAAAGCGGGATATCAGCCTGTCGTCATCCAGGCGGCTGACCGGCTGAGTTACTATGAGGCGCTGGACAAAGCACATACCAGCGCGGAATATGAGGAATTTCTTGAACTGCTGATAAAAGCCGAGGAAACGGCGCTGAAGCGCATACTTTCGATAGTGATGTAATAACATCTGTCTATAGTTAGACCCTGGTCGGGGTATCTCTTCTGTGGGAAGCCTTTTACGCTGCCTCCGCCAATAACTCCGACAGCCTCTCGGTATACCTGTTTTTTCCGCTGCTGGTTACCAGAAGCTTCTGCCTTGCCCGAGTCATACCGACGTACAGCAAGCGCGTTTCCTGCGCGAGCTGCTCGTCGTCATCCTTCAGGGCACCCAGGCCGCTCAGAATCACGGTGTCGAACTCAAGCCCCTTGCTGCTCTGGCGGGTCAGCAGGGTTACCTGGCGCTTCGCTGGGTCGTAGGATCTTTTGTCGCTGGAATCCTTGAGCCAGTTGGAGGGAATGCCTTGGGCTTGCAGTGCCTTGTGCAATTCCTGACCTTGCCAGTGCTGGCTATAGATAATGGCCATGTCATTCAGGGCCTGGCCCTCCTGATGCCATTTTCGCACGCAGCGCGCTATATAGGCCGCTTCTTCGGATGTACTGGTGAACTGCCGATACACGGGCGGCGGACCGCTGGCGCCGGCCACCTCGGGGGCAATCAAGGGTACGTTGTCATCATCGGCGTCATGAGCCTGTAGGTACTCCTTGGCAAAGTCGTAGGCGAAGGTCAGAATCTCACGGGTGTTCCGGTAGTTGAGTTTAAGGATGGTCGTTCGCCCCCGGGCTTGAATGCCGGCGCTGGAAAGGGGAAATTTCAAGTTCTTTTTGTTGTAAATGGACTGGGCGTCGTCGTACAGCAACAGTAACGAGTCGGTATTCGGGTCGATCATCTGCACGACCAGTGTCAGCCATTCGCGTTCGAAATCGTGGCCTTCATCAATCATCAGTGCACCGTATTGCGCGCGTGGTATGTGCCCCTCCTCCACTCCTTTTATGACGCTTTCAACCTGACGCTCCCACACGGGTTGTTCGCCCCGAAGGGTGTCCACGTTGTATGTTTTTAATTGCAGGGAACACCATTCATGGAAGTGATATACCTGCACCTTGTCACTGGTGCCCTTCTCCGCAATAAAACCTCGCAAGCGTGCGGCGAGGGTAATGTTGAAGCAAAGAACCAGAATGGGTTTGGTGGTTGCCTGAGCCAGGTGCAGGCAGCGATAGCCAAGAATCAAGGTTTTGCCGGAGCCGGCCACGCCGTGAATTACCCGATGGCCATCGCCCAGGCTCTTCGCAAGTTGTTCCTGCTGAATGTCCATGACGCGGACAATATCAGGGACAATAACTTCGGTATTCTTGGTGTCGGGGTTTGTATCCGGGTCTGTATCATCCTCATCGAACAGGTCGCCTTGGGCAGCGTCGATACGCACTTCAGGGAAAAGCTGCCAGCGGATGCGATCAATTTGCGGCAGTGTGAGCTTTTCGCCAAAATTGTATTCAAACATGTTCCAAAGGCGGCTTTGGAAATCTTCCGCGTCAACGCTTTCGGTCATTTCGTCTTTGAAGATGACCCGGTGTGGTGGCAGCACACTTTCCTGCTCGTCTTCGGTCAAGGCCTTGCTCCATTGCTGGCGTGTGATGTTCGTAAAGACCACGCCGTAGCCATAGGGGAAGGTCAGATTGCCCTCGTATGGGCCATCAAGGTGGATGAGTTGCCTGTGTCGTTTGAGATTATCGACCGCGACATAGGCGTACTGGCGGGCCTGCTCCAACGGGTTGCTTTGCGTGACGCGGCCCGAGGCAGTTTCCAGGGTAAAACGCTGCGGCGTGATTTGTTTGATGGTGTTCGGCTTCCAGTCTTTGACTTCAAGAAACAGAAGCCCCCGGCCTGGATGCAGAATAATGAAGTCCGGATAGCGTCGCTGCCTGCCGATGGGAATATCGAACCAAATGGAGTAATCGTCTTCCAGCAAGGCTTCAAGCCTGCGGGCCAGGCGCCGCTCACCAGGCGTCATCTTTTTGATGGTACTGAGGTTGGGTATGATCGCGGCCATACGATTATCCAGTCTCCGCTGGGGCCAGGAAATCGTTTTCTGGCGGTTTTATTTGCGCGGGTGTCGCAGTAATTCTCTAACTGTAGTTAATCAATGATTGAGACACAAGTGGAAAAGGACTGAGATTCCTCACCAAAGAATCAGGCGGTCCCACTGACACGGAACGATTATGGCTTGTCAAACGGCCTTAAACATCTTCCAGGCAATTCAGGAGGCAAGGGATGGTAACCAAGGCTTATGCTGCAAGTTCGGCAACGTCCGGAGTTGGACCTTATGAGATTGAGCGCCGCCCACTGCGATTCGATGACGTGGCCATCGAAATTGACTACTGCGGTGTGTGCCATACGGATATTCATTTTGTGGAGAATGACCTTGGTGTCACGGTTTACCCCGTGGTGCCGGGGCATGAGATTATTGGTCGAGTCACAGCGGTTGGCCGCGATGTGCAAAGCTACAAAGTCGGAGACACTGTGGGCGTTGGCTGTATGGTGGATTCCTGTCGCACTTGCTCTGCCTGTGAGTCTGGGTTGGAGCAATACTGCGAGCGCGGTGGCATGACGGCCGCCTACAATGGCGTGGATCGTATCGATCAAAAAATTACCTTTGGCGGCTATTCTGAAAATATTGTGGTGAGCGAGCGTTTCGTGCTCAAGGTGCCGGACAAGCTCGACCCCAGCACAGCCGCCCCCATTCTTTGTGCAGGGATTACAACCTACTCCCCTCTTCGCCATTACAAGGTGGGGCCCGGCCATAAGGTCGGCGTGCTCGGCATGGGTGGCTTGGGTCACATGGGCGTGAAGTTCGCCAAGGCACTTGGCGCGGAAGTAACGGTGTTTACGCGCTCGGAGAGCAAAATGGCAGAGGCGAAACGTCAGGGTGCGGATCACGTGGTGATTTCCACTGATCCGGACCATATGGCGGTGGCGACCGAGAGTTTTGACTTTTTACTCGACACCATACCGGTACAGCACGACCTCAACCCTTACCTGGCGTGTCTCAAACGCGATGGTGTGCATATTCTGGTGGGCTTGCTGGCACCGATTGAACCGCCACTGCTGGCCCCTCTTCTGATATCCCGGCGCAGAATCGTCACCGGTTCGCTCATCGGTGGCATTCCAGAAACCCTGGAGGTGCTCGATTTCTGCGCGGAGCACGGTATTGCGTGCGACGTGGAAATGCTGGACATCCGCAGAATCAATGAGGCCTATGAACGGATGAAGCGCGGCGACGTGAAGTACCGCTTTGTGATTGACATGGCGAGCCTCAAAGAAAGGAGATAGCCGATGCTTCAGCGGAGATCACTGGATATGGCGCTGCATTCTTGGAATGGCAACAGCAGCGTTTTACCACATCCAGTAAATCGCCCTGCCACTAAGATTCGTAATCCAATCCCTTGCAGGTAGGACACGGTGGTAGTTCTTCATTGTCATGCTCCAAGGCCACCACGTGGCCGCAGTTGGTGCAGATATATACGCCTGGACCTGGTTTGTCTCCTGCTGAAGGCATTTGCTAACGCTCCTATATTTCATGGCAACTATTTCATGGCAACGATTTTCCGGTTCCAGGTTAGTCGACCAATGCCGCTGTGGAGTTCCGATGGTATACATCTTATTGTCATCCGTAACAGCATCCTTCAAGGCAGCAGCATCAGCCCAAGCCCCAGGACAACCCCACTTGCCAGCAGCACAATCAAACAATATCCCATCACATCCTTGGCAGACAGCCCGGCGATGGCCAGTGCCGGCAGCGCCCAGAAAGGTTGAATCATGTTGGTCCAGGCGTCTCCCCAGGCGACAGCCATGGCGGTTCGTGCAGGGTCTACACCCAGAGCGGCGCCCGCCTCCAGCATAACTGGCGCTTGCACTGCCCACTGGCCGCCGCCGGACGGCACGAACAGGTTGACCAAGCCGGCGCTGAGGAAGGTAAACAGGGGGAACGTTGTTTGATTGGAAACATCGGCAAACCAGCCGGACAGACTGCTGGCCAGGCCGGAATTCACCATCATGGCCATGATGCCCGCATAGAAGGGAAATTGAATAATAATGCCTGTGGAGCCTTTTACCGCTTCCGCGGCACTCGCTATAAAGCGGCTTGGACGTCCGTGGAAAATAATGCCGAGAATCAGGAACAGGAAATTAACAATGTTCAGGTTCAGCGTGCCCTTATTGGCAAGAAAATAATAGGCCGCGAATACAAGGCCCATAACACCTACACCCTGAGCCAATAACAGGCTGTTTTGGAGTCGGTCCGCGGGACGTTCATTGCTTTCATTATTGAGGGCCGAGTCGGGTGCCGATGGCTCCGGCTCTTCGCCGAGTACATGTATGTCTACGCTACGGTCAGTGCCGTTAAGCATCAGACGGTTGATTGTAGGAACCAGAATGAACATTGCCAGGACCAGCAGCAGATTGAACGGTGCAAAAATGGTTTCGCTGGTGGGAATCACGCCAATCATTTCGCTCATAAAATGTCCATTGGTAGCAATAACGAGCGGTATCGATCCGGCGAGGCCCGCATGCCATACCAGAAAGCCGCTGTAGGCACTGGCAATCAACAGTGGATAATTAACATTGGGAACCGCACGAGCCACCTGACGGGCAAACAGCGCACCAATAACTAAGCCAAACCCCCAGTTGATCCATGCAGCCGCCATGGATACCAAAGTGACGAGAACAATCGCTTTACCAGGACTACGCGCCAACCTTGCCAGTGCCTTCAAAAGCCGCTTGAAAAAAGGCGTATCGGCAAGTACAAATCCCGTCACCAGAACCAGTACCATCTGCATGGAAAAACTCAGCAGATTCCAGAACCCGCCTCCCCAGTATGTCACCATCTGAACCGGCCCCTGGTTTTCAAGCAACATGCCAGCGACAAGTACCACGAGGGTCAGAAGCAACACCAGCACGTATGGGTCGGGCAAATAGCGCTCGACCATTTTGACCGAGGCATTGGTGATTCGCTGCAGCATCGGAAAATTCCTTTTATCTCGCGGCATCGCGCCCTGATTAGGAAAACCGGGAATTTAATTAGAGACAGAGGCTGAAGGTAGGTTCACGAAATGGAAGGCTGCCGTATATCTGTCACAGCAGCCCCCATTTAATCAGACGTTCTTAGCATGCTGTTGAAAAACTACCTGCGTTGCCATCGCGGCGTTAAAAATTGGCTCAAAATGCTCATTTACTACCTGTAAACTCCGCTTTTTCGCCAATTTTTGCCTTGCGCTGACTGCCTCGCCAACGTTTTTCAACAGCC
>CAZEWY010000181.1:0-7120 GCA_964515945.1 uncultured Cellvibrionaceae bacterium | reverse complement strand
TAGCGAGGAAGAAATCCCAGAATTGTTCGGCGTCGGAGAACTGGATAACGCCTTTTGCGCCATGTCCTTCTCTGCACTTGTAGACGACTTTTCCCCAGTCTGAAAAAATATTATTAATAACCTTGCGAGGAGTGTTTACGCCCAGAAGTGCAGCCTTAGGAACACGAACTCCTGCCTGTCGCAAAAGCATATTCGCCCGGAATTTATCCCTGCACCGAAAAAAGCTCTCGGTTTCATTGAAAACAATCACGCCGCTATCTTCTATGGCTTTTAAGATATCTAATTGATAGTCGTTCTGTTCATCGGCGTTCATATGAAACAAAACGTCGAATTCCGATAGATTAATTCCACTCTCGCTGAACACCTTGCCGTCAATGGCATAACAGTTCCGCATATCAAAATCGGTAAATACTTCATATCCGGCCTCCCTCAGCTTCCGGCATATGTCTTCTCTAGGAATATGCCCGTTGTCGTTGGCATACATCCAAATAGCGATCTTATTGATATTATCGGCCATAATAGAAGTGAATCCTTCCTGGTTAGCTAAAAAAACGGCTGCGCAGGCGCGCAGCCTATTTCTTACTTGATGACATCCAAGAGCTTGGTATAGGAATCACGCTGGGTCATCTTGTGCCACCAACGCCGAACATTCTCGTGGTCAAATACAATGCTTTCGCACTGGGCTTTCAGCAGATAGTCGGTGTATTGCACGAAACTGATATCGGCAAGAGTGACTTCATCACCGGCCAGATATTCCGAGTTTTCCAACTCGCCATTCATTGTTTTATAAATCACGTTGAGCGCGTCACTTGCTTCCTTGATCGCCGCCTCATCCGGCTGCCCACCAAACATAGGCAGGAAGATTTTGTTCAGCACGACAATATAGGCCTGCGGCGTGAAGTAGCTGCTGTCAATGCTCATCCACTTATCCATCCTGAGCTTTAGCTCGTCGTCTTCAGGTGTCAGACTGATGCCTGGTAACTTCTTATCTAGATAACGATTGATTGCCTGTGCTTCGTATACCACCTGATGCTGGGTTTCCAACACAGGAATTTTACCGAACGGATTTCTCTTTAAATGTTCTTCTGACCGGTTCTCGCCTTTCGCCAAGTCAATGTTGACAAACTCAACCGGAGTATTTTTTTCCGCAAGAACCATCAATACGCTACGAGTACACGCACTTTGTTCATTTCCAAATATTTTCATAATTGCTATTCCTAATCTGATTTACATTCCGAGTCCCATCTGGGCGCCCATATCCAGCGTGTTACCGAAAGTCCACCCTTTACTGATCTTGCCGTCGGCATCGAAATAGGCGATGTCCATGTTGTCCACATTGACGACTTTATTTGATGCAGGAATACCCTTCAGAGGGCCTTTGTGGGTGGCAGTAAAGATCCCCTGATGAATGACGTAACCTCCCACGGCCCACATGTTTTGCATGTTTATTTTAGCATCGGGGAATGCTTCCGCTAGCATGATGAAATCAGACTTTGAGTGTTCTTTACCAACTGCAAGACCTGGCACCATCTGATCATCCCATTCGACATCATCGGTCATGCACTCCAACCAGGGGTCGAGATCTTTATTGAGAAGCAACTCGTTATAGCGGCGCAGGTGATGCTTGTTAACCACGTCTTTTTCGGTTTCGGTACTGCAAATAAGTTCGTACTCCGCAGGAATCTCCGGAACAGGCCTTCCGTTATCTTCAATGGCACCAAGCTGAATAAGCAGGGTGTAAGGATCGGCATAGGTATGCTCTCGACAAATCTCTCCGCTGTTATCGAACCACAGGATTGTAGCGGCCACTAAACCGACCTCCTTATTGGAAGCATTCACTCCCATGTAGTCTTTACTATGCGTCGCTTTCCAGGCCCAGACACAGACCAGCACATTATTTTTGGAAAATATCAACTTGTCGCCAATTTGAGGGCTGGAGAAGGTTTCAGTCCAATTGCGGTAGTGTTCCTTGATCTCCTGGCGCCCGATACAGTCCTGCTCACCCGGAGCTTTGCGAATGGCATCCTCAGAGTAAAGCTCAGCCAGTCCTTCAATATCGCCCTGGTTAACACAAGACATGAATTTTTCCCTTCGCTTTTCAATATTCATAGTACTTCCATTTTTCTGAGTTTGGGTTGTTGCATTTACACTTTAATTTGAAAAAGCACTTCCGGCATCCCACCGTCGCTCGGCTCGTTAAAGTCGATTCCGAATATTTCCTTATTGATATTCTTGATAAATCTATCGAAGGGGTGGTCCGACTGAGCCAGCTTCGCAAAAGCCTGTCCGAGGTCTTCTGCCGCCAAGTAGCATATGCAGAGATCCTGTTCGCCAAAAGGCTGCAAATACCAGCTTTCTTCCATTGTATTCAGGCGGCTCAGAAATTCCTGAAACTCTTCCTTGCGCTCATTTTTGAACTGCTCAGCCAGTTCCCTGAGAGCCTGCGTTTTCCCCGGAAGTACCGGGAATGCAAAAGCTATAGTTTCCATAAGGATTCCTCTTTTGTTTATTTTTTTCTGATTACTTCCAGCTCAATTCCTGGAACTGAAGTCATGAAAAGTTTGGCCTTGAGGGAGGCCTTTGTATGCTCATTGGCCCTCAAACTATATCGCTGCCCGATCCTTGCAAGTATTGCCTGGCCTTCGGCTTCCGCCAAGTGAACACCAATGCATTTCCTAGCACCGGCACCGAAAGGGATATAGGCAAACTTATGGATGTTCTTGAAGCGTTCCGGTAAAAATCTATCGGGGTCAAACTTCAACGGGTCTTCCCAATAGTCACTGATACGGTGGAGTCCCCACTGGGCTACGATGAAATCCGCCCCCTTGGGGAATACGTAGTCCTTGAAACGGTACGCATCAGTGGCGACCCGGCTCATCCCCCACGAGGAGGGATAGAGGCGCAATGATTCCTTGAAGACTCTTGCCGTCAGTTCCAGTGACTTCAATTCCTCCATTCCCGGGCGAGCATTCTCCCCAAGAGCAGTGTCGACTTCATCTGAGAACTTCTGCTCAATCTCCGGGTTAGTTGCCAGAAGATAGAAAGCAAAGGCAACACCATTAGCCGTTGTTTCATGTCCTGCCAGAAACAAATTCATGATTTCGTGCCGGAGCTGTATATCACTCATCCCCTCCTTGGTATCTTCATATATCGCCGACATGTACATCGCCAGCAGATCATTCTTACCCTCGTTGCCGTTCTTGCGGCGATTACCGATGATGTCGTAGATGACACTGTCGATCGAGGCCTTGGCATTTTCATATGCCTGGTTCTGGTCCTCCGTAATCGTATGGGGCGCCCAGAGGTTGTTGATTGAGTGATCCTGGAGTATTTCCAGTGACGAAGTAACATCATCGGTGAATTTAGCGATATCTGTTGAAAACAGGCACTTGATAACGATACGGAGAGTCAAGCGCTTCATTTCGTTGGTAATGTTAACTCTGGTGATTCCATCGCGGTCCCAAGCGGCAAACATTTCATCCAGACAATCATGGAAAATATCTACAAACTGGCTGACACTTTTCTTGGTAAACGAGGGATTTGCGAGCTTACGCTGCCGTTTCCATTCATCACCAATCAAGGTCGATAGGCCACTGCCAATGGCAGGGCTGATCTTGTCCATGGTTTCCTTGCTCTTGGAAAAGTACTTTTCATTGTGTATCAGCATTTCCTCAAGAAAATCTGCATCCACAACGATGTAGCTGTTGGTGCTCTTCAGATAGACAATTCGCCCATATTTTTCAATGGCTTTTGTGGTCAGCGCCAGAGGGTCCCTGACGATTTCCATGGGATCATTGAACAATGGCGTATCATCAAGCATACCCGGCACCGGAATGGGATCTCCTTTATACTTGTTACCCATAATCACGAAACTGACCGTATCCTGCATGGATTCATTTTTTTCTTCGGCGACGTTATGCATTGATCATCCTCTTAGCGTTTTGATTTTATTCAGCACGACTGGTTTTTGATTGACAGCAAAAAAATTGAGAGACCAGGAAACTTCAAGATTTCGAATACAATGCCACCATCCCGCAGGCAGATAGAGCATATCTCCTGGAATCAGCTCACATTGAATACCTTTCGCTTGTGGGTACACGGGATGCTTCTCTAGGTCTGGCGAAAACATATTCACTGAGCTGGGCTCGTAAAATGGATTGCCGCCGAACTCCACCGGATAGAGGTAGTCAGATTCGCCGGGTGAAAATAGATAGACTTTCTTAGCTCCCTTAATCTGGTACAAAAAGTTATCCACCAGATCACGATGAAGACCCAACCCGGTATTTTTGGAGCCTATCCACCAACGAGGAATGTTGAACGCCCCCCTATCAAAATATGGCGGATAATCGAAACAATCGTACAACGCTTCTGGAACGGAGTTCGCAGCCATATAGTCCAGAATCTCTACACCTGTATCCTGATAGAGCTTCCTGACATATTCGCCCAAAGTGGAGGTCACATAATCCGCTGCAACGCGCTCTTCAGGGTTGTGTTCAGCTGTTAGCAGAGTTATCTCAAAATCTTCTCCAACGTTCGAAACGATCTCCATCGCCGTCATCCAGAAAAGCTTCCATTTCTTGCATTCGCTTCCCCTGAGAATACATGGCGATCCCTTCACTATATAACGCTCCACCTCAGCGGGAGATTCTGTAATGGGGCAGGCTGGAACCTCATTGGCATTGGGGCTCAACCTGAGCAGGGCCTGCTTAATGTCCTCATCAATCGTGCCACCATTTAAAATCGCAGTAAGAAACCTCTGCACATGGCTTCTTTTTTCATCCTTCTCCGAATCGATTCCGAAACTGATTAGTAACTTTCCTGAATTCAGGGCTCCTAGTGGATCAATCTTTTTATTCACCAGTAAATCAAGATCACTTTCTTCAATGAACATTTCATAGTCAGGAGAGTCGCTTGGCTCCGTCAGATTCCAAGAGCACTCATTACCCAAATGAATATCAAACAACCAACTCTTGTTTCGCGATCTCCACTGATAGGTGCCGCAGTATTTTTCGCGCTCATGTTGCTTGATGTTTGAAGATAGTTCACAGAACCTTTCTATAATATCGGCCAGCATTTCTCGTCTCTTTCCATACAAATATTGAATTAGAACCTGAATAGCAAATTCTTGTAGTTACTTTGTATTTTCAAGTTAGTGATATAGATGAGGTAATTAAGGAAAACCCGATCAACCCCAGAACCTCCCCTCTCATAAGACAGAACCCTGCCGTGCAACTCTTCAATTGAATCAAAACGCTTGTACAGGCTTCTGGTAAACGAATATTCACTGACAGCCAATTCCGTTCCACGGAACATTGACGCCCCTATGGCTTCGATAACCGTGCTGAGTTCATCAGAGGCTTCGTCGAAGAGTTTCTGGATTTCAGCATGGACAAAGTCACTCAGTAGCGTTCTCTGCTCTTCCGAGATACTATCAACCACCGCGTGAGTATTAAGCCGAACCCGAGGTTCGCCGGAACCTTCAGCGACGTCCTCGGAGTAAAGGCTGGCCCTACGTTTGACTTCCTGCTGGACCCTTTCCAGGCATTCATGTGCCTCCTGACCGGAAAGAAATTTGTAAAAGTCCCGCTTTCTGGCATGGGCTTTTGACATAAATGTACTTGTGACGTAGTCGAAGAACTCGAGAATGGCTTCCCGTGATCCTAGTTTCTCCATCAGAAAATCGGGAAAATAGAATGTCGGAAGCAGAGTTTGGGGCTCAACGAAACCAGATTTGGATATCGAGACCGTTCCAGGACGCTCAGCAAATGATTTAGTCCGCCCAATGGAGAAAACCCGAGAGCTAGGGATAACATATCCCTCACTGTAATACCCGGCTAACCCTTCGCGTTCAATCTCTTCCAGTGTGACGGGAATCGTCTCAGCATCCGCATGGGCATTGCCGAAGAAAAACGACAAGAGGCCCGAATATTCGGAGGGCGTACTGGCAGTAAACTTGATCTTCTCTCTTTCTTCCCCGCGGTACCCCGAGCTGTTTTCTTCCCTAAGGCTAATCATGCTTTTCAGGAAGCTGACTGCCTGTTTTTTCTTATACGGTACCTTTGCCCGCCTCAGGTTGCCTTCATCCAACGACAACAGATCATTCATAGCTCCGGAATACCCAGCCCGCTGCAATAGTGCCAGTTCGTCATACTCCAGCGTAGGCAGACTATAGCCTGACCAACGGATTTTTCTATCCTTATATTTTTCATTAAGATGAACTACTTTTTCCGCCAGCTCCAATATGAAACCGGTACCACCGATATTTATTTCCGAGCAGATAAACCAGAAGTCTTTGAGTTCCCGTCGCATTAGAAAATCGAGTTCAGAAACGATTACGTCCTGATTTCTGTAATTGACGCGCTTTCCCTTTACATCAGGCTCCGTACAGAAATAACACTGGAAAGGGCACCCCCTAGAAATTTCTACAGCAACTGTTGGAGGGTTCTTCTGTCGCAACATATCGCCGTAAAAATATTTCAGCTCGTTGACTAGATCCTCGTTGTACTCGCGATTTTCAGCAGGATTGTAGAGTTCCTGAGGATTATAGTTATATGCTCCGCCATTATGATGTACCAGACCGGGAATCTGCTCTAGGTTTCGGCCCTCGAGGGCTTCGTTGAAATGTCTGAAGAACCCGTCCGGACAACCTTGAACCCCCATGTCTATTTCAAGATGACGGGCGATGTTCCTGGCATGTGTAGTAAAGCCGAATCCACCCATAATGATGGGGGCGTTGGTATTCTTTCTGATAATTTCAATAAGCGTCTTACTATCTTCTATGGGGTAGTAAGTCCGAAAATACTCACTCTTAGGTGCACCATTGGTCATGTAATCGGACAAATCTATGGAGTCACCTTGGCGCAAGTGAATACCAATAGCGCGGGGGCGGTGGAGTCTGATCAGCTCCCTGATCTTCTCCGCCCAACTCCTGACATGAAGCATATCGACGCGCTTGATATTAAGGCCAAAACGACTGGCCACCTCACTCACCTGAACAAAGGCATAGGGAAAAATTGGACGCCAGGGAAGGTTCGAGCAATTGAGAAGAAGCATGTCAACTTGAGAGCTCACGGCATTAGATCTCTTTTACCTTGATGATCTCATCCACATGATCGCGGGT
>CAZEWY010000180.1:0-7130 GCA_964515945.1 uncultured Cellvibrionaceae bacterium | reverse complement strand
TCATCGGCAATCAATAGTGAACGGGCAAACACATCCATACCGCCAATGTGGCCATGGAAAGTGTCATTCACGTCTGTGGAATTGCGGCGACGCTTGGCATCAAAGTTGACACCACCGCCCTGGAAACCACCGTGACGCAGCAACACGAGCATCATTTCCACGGTTTCGTTGATATTGTAGGGGAACTGATCGGTATCCCAGGCATTTTGGTAGTCGCCCCGGTTGGCATCGATACTGCCGAGCATGCCTGCGTTGGCGGCAACCTGCATTTCATGATCCATGGTGTGACTGGCCAGGGTCGCATGATTGGTTTCGATATTCAGTTTAAAGTCCTTGTCGAGGCCGTAATGACGTAAAAAGCCAATGACGGTTTCACTGTCGAAGTCATATTGATGCTTGGTGGGTTCCATGGGCTTGGGCTCAATCAGGAAGTTGCCCTTGAAGCCCTGCGCCCGCCCGTAGTCGCGAGCCATGCTCAGAAAGCGGGCCAGATGTTCCTGCTCACGCTTCATATCCGTATTGAGCAAGCTCATGTAGCCTTCGCGACCACCCCAGAAAACATAATTCTCACCACCCAGGGCGATGGTTGCATCCAGGGCATCCTTGAGTTGGGCGCCGGCAAAGGCCACTACCGAGAAATCGGGGTTAGTGGAAGCACCATTCATAAAGCGCGGATTGCTGAACAGGTTGGACGTGCCCCACAACAGCTTCACACCGCTGGCGGCTTGCTTCTCTTTGGCATAATCGACCATTGTCTGAAGACGCTTTGCGGTCTCCGCGCGACTGCCGCCCTCTTCAATCAGATCCACATCGTGGAAGCAGTAATAGGGCGCGCCAAGTTTGGTAATAAATTCGAAAGCCGCATCCATTTTCATGCGTGAGCGCGTCATGGGATCACTGGCTTCGCTCCAGGGAAAATGGAAGGGTCCCGGACCGAATGGATCATGGCCAGCACCGCAGAAGGTATGCCAATAGCAGACCGCAAAACGGAAGTGCTCTTTCATGGTTTTGCCCGCAACCACGCGATTTTCATCGTACCACTGAAATGCAAAGGGGTTGTCTGACTCGGGACCCTCGTAACGGATCTTGTCCACGCCGGGGAAGTATTCTTTGTCGCCACTAACAACACTCATAGTGTCACCTGATCTCTTTCTGTGAATTTACAACCAAACTGTTGGCCGGTTTACTGTTCCAGGAAATCTCTGATTACCACTGATTACTACAGGAAACTCCTGGATCCGATTATGGAACTGTACAGCCATTGGCCGTCGGCTCCGGCAAGTCTTCTACCCATTTTTCATAAGCGTCCCGATACTGCGAAACCGTGGCCGTCTCAGGTTCCACGGTTCCCTGTCGAATCAATCCGTTAAACGCTTCTTCCTGCGAACTGAAAAAGCCATATCCGAGACCGGCAGCCCGAGCCGCGCCTTCGGCGCCATCGGTCTGATAAAGCTCCACCGTAGTCTGGGTGGTATTGGCGAATGCTTGGGTAAAAACATCGCTCAGGAACATATTGCCCTTGGCCACACGAATCACATCGCAACTGCCCCCAAGCCCCTTGAGAACTTCAAAGCCTTGATTGAGTGCGAACACAATGCCTTCTTGCGCCGCGCGAACAATGTGGCCCAAACCGTGGCGATTGAAATCAATGTGATTGATATGTCCGCCGAGATTGCGATTCTGAAAAATACGCTCCGCGCCATTGCCGAAAGGGTAGAGCTTCAAACCTTCACTGCCCACGGCAACAGCGGCGGACAGTTCGTTCAAACGCTGGTAATCGATGTCGCCCCCGGCACTCAAAAGCTGACGCAACCAACTATAGAGTCGCCCCGTGCCGTTAACGCAGACGAGGATGCCATTGCGATGGTTTTCCGGTGTATCCGTTACATGCAAAAAAGTATTTACCCGCGACTGGCTATCCGCCACCGGCTTGTCGGTCACCCCGTAAATGACACCGGAAGTGCCCGCCGTGGCCGCAACCTCCCCGGGCTCCAGCACCTTGAGACTAAAGGCATTGTTGGGTTGATCGCCCGCGCGATAAGTGACTTTCACTCCAGCCCCCAGGCCCAGCGTTTGTGCCACATCAGTGCTGACTTCACCCTGAAGTCCGATATTGGGAACCAGCGATGGAATCAGGGTCGCATCAATTCCCCAGTGATCGAGCAGACCGAAAGCCAGGCGCCGCTCTGAAAAATCCCAAAGCGTCGCCTCGGACAGGCTCGACGGCGATGTCGTAATGTCACCCGTGAGCTTCATCGCGATAAAGTCACCGGGCAGCATTACCTTGTGAATGCGGGAAAAAACTTCCGGTTCATTCTCCTGCACCCAGCGCAATTTGGCCGCGGTGAAATTACCGGGAGAATTCAACAAATGTCCGAAGCAATAGGTGCTACCCAAGTCATCGAAAGCGGCTTGTCCCACGTCCACGGCGCGGCTGTCGCACCAAATAATGGCGGGGCGCAAAGCCCGGTGTTTTTCATCCACAACCACCAGGCCGTGCATCTGATAGGAAATGCCAATCGCCTTGATTTGCGAATTGTCGATACCGGGCTTGGCAAAAAGTATCTGGCAACCTTTCTGGACACAGTCCCACCATTCTTCCGGGTTTTGTTCGGCCCAACCGGCGCGGGGGCTGTCAATTGGCAGTTCCTTCTCCGGATACTGCGTCGAGCCCAGGCATCGGCCGGTCCCACCGTCGATAACGGAAAGTTTGATGGAAGAGCTTCCGAGATCAATTCCCAGGAACAACATAATATTCGCCAGCCTGCATCGGTTGTGCGCATCGGATCCAATACGTGGATCCACTCAACAAAAAATATTCATCGCCATCAGAGCATCATTCATCCGGAGAACTCCACTACTCTGATGTCACAATGACAGTATATATGCTTATTGTCGCGTTGACAACAAGACCTGTAATTAGATTTGCATGGCAGGGCGAACACCAGTACTGGGCATTACAGCCCGTAGGCCACTTCGAGCGCACCCGTGACATAAACCAGTGGTGCGTTCCAGTTGATAGTGACTTCGTTGGTGGAATAGCTACAGACATGGTCCAGATAGGACTTGGCCGGCATGGTCGATGGGTAGGCATCGCAATCATCGGCCTGATGGTGACGTGGACCGCCAACCAGAAAACCTGGTACAGGCTCGTCAATCCCATCAGCTTCCGATGGCCGATGATGGATATGCATGGGAGGTCGGACGCCGAAACCGGTGACAAAACTGTGGTCCGGGGGATTGCGACCCAACACATAATCCAGCAGCGCCTGGGCAGCCTGCAGATAAGCCGGCCGATTCGTTAACTGGTGGGCCTGCAATAGCATCATTGCCTGATTCATGGCCACGCCATTGCTGCCCCAAACAAAATCCTCCCGCGTCATGGATACACCGCTGGCCGATGCCCGAGCAACAGCCAGAAGGGTGTCTGCCAGGGAAACCACCCTATCGGAGATCAGCCCTCTGTCCGCCACGGCGGTGAGACTATCCCGATGGTGAGCCAGGGACATCCACGCCAAGCCCAGAGACTGACTCCACGAAGGTACGGCATTGCCTGTTTTTTCCCAATCCACTGCCCTGTAGTAAGTGTCTTCACCTGTTGTGACGTAAAGCTCCGCCGTCGCCCAGGCGAATTCATCGGAAAAATTCTCATCGCCGTAGCCCCCGGTGGAAATATCATCCGGTTGCACATAGGGCACATCCGGATTTTGCCGCGCCCACTGCCAGGCATATTCCGCGGCTTTCAGCATCTCTTCCGATCTGTCCGGAAGCTGCGTTTCGTAATCCGCCAAAATACGACTTGCCACGGCCATGACGGCGGCAAAATTCAAAGCCGCCGCCGTGCCTTTCTGCACCACATAACGTGTCTCCGTGGTATCGGCGGGCATCACCATGCCCGCAAAGGATTTGGTCGTGAGCTTATGGTAGACGCCACCATCGTGGGGATCCTGCATCGCCAGCATCCAGTCGAGATTCCACAGGATTTCATCAAGAAGATCGGGAATCCCATTGCCACTTTCGGGAATACCGATATCTCGGGCGTAGTATTCAGGGAAATGCTCCAGGGCAGCGAGTAGCGTGTAAGTGGAAATTCCCGAATTGACCACGTACTTGCCGTAGTCACCCGCGTCATACCAGCCCTTGGGTGCCGAAATCACCGTATTCTCCGGCCGCTCGGTGGATGCCGCCGATGAATGCACCATCACCCGCGTGTCAGGGTGGCCCGCATCACGGGCCCAAACCCCCGCGTATTCCGGCAAGAGCGCCAGACCGGCGCGGTTGAAATAATAGGCCTTAATGGCTGCGCGATTGAGCGGCCCATAGACTTGGGTCCCAATCCGGAAGGCACTGGAATCTGCTATGCCTTCAACCCTTATTCGGTACTCACCCTCGTCCATCACAGTACTGAAATCCGCCATTTTGACGCGCTCTCCCGATGGCGGCCAGATTGCCGCTTCCGTTAGCGGACCGTCGAATACCAGCTCACCAGAGTCCGTATCTATCACGACGAATGTGGTAGCCGGCACGGCCGGCACAATGGCAATTTTTTGTGCGTCGGCAGGGAAGCCCAACTGGTTCACCTTAATGGTTTCACCACTCGTGGATCCGGCTTCGCCTTGCGGCGCACCTTGACAGGCCACGAGGACAACAGACAAACCACAAACAGCGATTAGCGATATGCAAGGTCGTAACATGGAAGTCTCCGTAGCCCGATAGTGTGTCGAAAGCGAGGACAATGCCAGATAATGGTCATATATACCATTAGATGGAGGCAAGCATCAATTGCGATCTCGATCTGATCGCGGATTCTGACGCATCGACTGGAATTTTTTGTTTACCTGGACCGGTTCTGCAAATGGCAATTTGTGTTCTTCTGGCCAATACTTGAAATCTCAACGCGGCAAATGACTCGATAAGCGTCCATGAACTCCAAGACATTCAAAAGCCCGGTACTGCTGGCGATAGGGGCCACTTTTGCAGCGATTTTCCTGTACCCCTACCTGCCCCAGAAGCGTCACTCCCTTTTGTCGGAAAGCGCTCGAGAGGCCTTGGTTGCGGACCTGGGCGATAGTTCGCGCAATACCATTACCTGGATCAATCGCGATAAGCGCCAGTACCGCTGCTCAAGGAGGAGCAACGAGAGGATGATGTTTTGCGCCTACAATCTCGTCCCCAGCGAGACGCCCAGTGTCGGTATCGACCTGTCGAACTATGACCGTATTGTGTTGAAAGCAGACTACGAGGGCACCACCAAACGTCTCAAGTTTTATTTGCGCCAGTACGATCCACGCTATTCCACTCTTAAAGACGACAACGGCACCAAGTTCATGTCGGCTGCTATTCTTGTGCAGGAACTGGAAGAAGAAGTCACCATTCGCTTTGACGAGTTCCGGGTGGCCGACTGGTGGCTGAATCGTTACAACCTCCCGCGCCAATTGGCAAAGCCGGAATTTAATAACATCACAGCTCTGGGTATCGATTTTGCCGCTAATATACCGGCCGGTGATCATATTTTTCAGATTGAAAAAATAGAGGCTGTGGGACCCTGGATCAAGGAAAGAACCTGGCACCTGAGCATTCTGGTACTGTGGATGACCGCCATAGGCGCCCTGGTGGCTAGGCAATGGTTGTCTCTGCGACGCAGCAAGACAGTGAACCGGCGGCGTATTGATGAACTCGCCTCGAAGAACGTCAGCCTTCAAAGTGAAAGCGAGCAGTACCGACAACTTTCAAGTCTGGATGCGCTGACGGGCGCTTACAATCGTCGTGGTATCGAACAGGCTGTCAGTGAACTGTCAGACCAAAATCCGGATACGCCCGTGGCATTTATTCTTCTGGATATTGACCACTTCAAACAACTGAACGATGACTACGGCCATGATGTTGGCGATCTGGTTCTGAAACAAGTGACGGACCTGCTGATCAGGAATACGCGCAACAATGACCGGATTGGCCACTGGGGCGGAGAAGAATTTCTGATTCTCTGTCCGCAAACGGATCTCGATAATGGCTTTACTTTTGCCGAGAAAATTCGTAACGCTCTTGCGACACATACCTTTTTTGTCGGCGATGAGTCGGTCAGGATAACGGCCAGCTTCGGAGTAACAGCTTTCAAGGAAAGCGCGGATTTTTCTGAAGCCTTTAAAAGAGCTGATCAAGCCCTCTACCGAGCAAAACATATGGGTCGCAATCGTTCCGTGCAGGCCGTGTAGCTTCCTGTAAACCGCCTCCTATTCCCCACCAAAATAAAAGTAGAGATTTGTTTGGTACCAGTGCCCCAAACGCGGCACTGTATTTCTATTGCCATTGGGTCCATGATCGGCCGCCGCCGTAAACTTGGTGCCGATCGAAAAGCTGCACCGTTGTGAGTAAGACAAAGCGGAAAGCGAAGCCATACCGAATAACGGGAGCACTTATCCCAAAAAAATGAATTCAATCATAGCTTATTTACTCGAATTTGATAGTCTTTTAGACTATATTTGGTTCGCGCGTATGCTTATCGCCACTGGCGAGGATCTCGAAGCAGCAATTCCCATTCATAATGGATAAGTCAAAACATGAGCTATTCTCTCAATCGACGCAGTCTGCTGCGGGGCCTGGGCGCTGTCGGCGCGGCCACCATGAGTCTGGCGGGCCCGAGAGCCCTGGCCTATCAAAAATCGCCTGATCAAAAAGCACTCAACCCCATGAAACTCAAAGGCAATATCAACCATTCCGTCTGTCGCTGGACTTTCCAGATGCTTTCGCTCGAGGAGTTGTGCGCGCTGGTCAAAAGTCTGGGTTTTGCCGCCATCGACCTGGTGGGCCCGGAGGGCTGGCCGCTGCTAAAACGCGAGGGCATAGATTCATCCATGTGCAACGGTGCAGAGATCAGCCTCGAAGATGGTTGGGGCGATAGCCATTTTCACAGCCAACTGATCGAAAATTACCGCAAGCATATCGATCTGGTGGCCGATGCCGGCTACCAAAATCTGATCTGTTTCAGCGGCAATGCGCGCGGCATGAGCCCTGAAGACGGATTGGACAATGCCACAAAAGGCCTGAAAAAGATTCTCGCCCAGGCGGAAAAGCGCGGCGTGATTTTGCAGATGGAGCTGTTCAACAGCAAGATCAACCACCCGGATTACCTG
>CAZEWY010000179.1:0-7132 GCA_964515945.1 uncultured Cellvibrionaceae bacterium | reverse complement strand
TCTAAACCCGCTTGCGGCTGAATTGCTGCTAAACCTCGGCCGATGCATATTTTTTGAGTGGAGAAATTTATTGGACCCACCGGAGCTCGGACCGACATCAATATGTCGCCCGACTCTGCGAGTTTGGTTACCTGGGATGTCCATTTTTTAGGATGACCAATATACCTATCACCAAACTCCTTCTTTCCTTGGTAAAAGGGAATACCCTCGCCTTTACTATTGTAATATTTCCCATCTGGAGATTGGCCTGCGACCACTTTACAGAGTTCGCCAATCTTAACAACCCGAAACTCCATCACACCAACTCCCGAATCTTACCCAAAATCGCTTCACTCTCTTTATCCAGCGCAATAATCTCGGCAATGATGTCCTTCGGTTCGCGCAGGGGCGCTTCCTCGGGAGCGTTGGGGTTTTTCACCGACAGGTCACAGGTTGCTGCATCGATATCGGCGACATCCAACGACCAGGATTTTTCTGATGCTTCGAAGCCTTTTTGCAGGCGAACGAACTCTTCCAGGTCTTTATCATTCAGCGGGTTGGTTTTGCCCAGGCTGCGGCCGGGGTCCAACTGGTAGTACCAGATGTTTCGGGTCGGCTCGCCTTTGGTGAAAAACAGCACCACGGTTTTTACGCCGGCGCCGAGGAAGGTTTTGGCGGGGCAGTCGAGCACGGTGTGCAGGTTGCAGTTTTCCAGCAGTTCCTTGCGCAGGGCGATGGCGGCGTTGTCGGTATTGCTTAGGAAGGTGTTTTTGATGACCACGGCGGCGCGGCCACCGGGTTTGAGCATTTTGATAAAGTGCTGCAAAAACAGGAAGGCGGTTTCCCCGGTTCGGATGGGGAAGTTTTGCTGCACTTCCTTGCGCTCTTTGCCGCCGAAGGGCGGGTTGGCGAGTATGACGTCGTGCTGGTTGCTGGGCTGAATATCCTGCAGGTTTTCCGCCAGGGTGTTGGTGTGTACCACGTTGGGGGTTTCTATGCCGTGGAGAATCATGTTCATGATGGCGATAACGTAGGCCAGGGATTTTTTCTCCCGGGCGTAGAAGGTGCGGGTTTGCAGGGTGGTTAAATCCGCAGTGGAGAGTTCTTTCTTCTTCCGGCCGCCGCTGCGCAGGTAGTCGAAGGCTTCACACAAGAAGCCGGCGGAGCCGCAGGCGCCGTCGTAAATGGTTTCGCCAATTTTGGGCTTGACCACGTCGATCATGGCGCGGATAAGCGGGCGTGGCGTGTAGTATTCACCGCCGTTGCGTCCGGCATTGCCCATGTTTTTGATTTTGGTTTCGTACAGGTGGCTGAGTTCGTGCTTTTCCTGCTGGGAGCGAAAGCGCAGTTGGTCCACCTTTTCCAGCGCGTCGCGCAGGGAATAGCCGCTTTGGATCTTGTTTTTGATCTCGCCGAAGATTTCGCCGATTTTGTACTGCAAGGTATCCGGGCTTTCGGCGGATTTCTTGAAGCCTTTCAGGTAGGGGAATAGCTCGCCGTCCACGTAGTCCATCAGGTCGCTGCCGGTGAGGGCGTTGTCGTGGTCAAACTTGCCTTCGGCGGTTTTGGGGGCGGCCCAGGTGCTCCAGCGGTGGGCCGGGTCAATAATGTAGGTGTACTCGCTGCCGTCCAACTCGGCCTCCAGCGCCCGCTCGCGTTCCAGATCGTCCAGGTATTTGAGAAACAGCATCCAGGAGGTTTGCTCGGTGTAGTCCAGCTCACTGGAGCAACCGGCGTCTTTGTGCAATATATCGTCAATATTCTTGAAGGCTTGTTCGAACATGGGTACTACTTCCGTTGAGTATTGCAGGCTACGGCGTTCTTGCCGCTCTGGCTGAATTCTGTACAGCGTTGTTAGCTCTCTTCTCCCCGCCCCGTGATATAGGCTTGCTGGGGGGTTGGGTACCGGTATCGCAGGCGCTTGTCCTTTATCATTGGGCGCAGGTAGTCTTTGAATGCTCTCCACGGGCCGACCCAGTAAACAGGATAGCTCATCCAGGGCGAGAGGGCGGCTACCGCAAGATCAACGACTCTGGACCCCAGGACCCCTGATCCTATTGACCCCAAGTGGCCCCCGAGCTTGTTAGCGCCCACCTACCACAGGCTCCAGCTCTTAAAGCTGACCCAAAGAAGGAGGAGGTTGACAACCGTCGACAAGACGGCCAAACTAATTATAAATGGATTGGGCAATCCCGGTCGGCGTCTAAACCTCGGTGGATTCACCGGGGTTTTTCGCTTTTTGGAGGCGGAAAAATTTTCATCCCCAAGCCCTCATAACCATGCCCTACCGCTTCACGTCCCCCATCGCAGTAAAACTTCCTCTTGAGAATCTCAAAAGCCCGATTCGGCTGATTTGGCCGTAAGGTACTCAAACCGATAGGCCGTGCCACCAAATCGTCAAACTGCAGGCCCGAGGACATCACCTTCTTATCCGAAAAAGGGGATAGATTTATTTTTAGTCACAACCCCGCAGAAATTCCCAAACCCGATCCGATCCTGCCCCATAAGCCGCCAACAACAACTCCGCCAGCTCATCCTCTGGACAATACAAATAAGCCATGGGCACTTCCAGGGCATCAGCCAACCGCTTGGCGGTATCTAAATCCGGTAAATGCTTACCGCGCTCATATTGATTCATTCGGGCGCTGGCAGCAAATTCGTCAATTCCTGCTTTTATACCCAGCTGTTTTTGTGAAAGCCCCGCCTTGGCTCGGGCGGCCTTAAGGCGCTCTGCAAATATCGTCTGAATCGGCATCTCAGTCTCTTAGTCGAAACTCCGGACTAAGAGAGTCTTAGTTTTCCGCTTGACATGATACTAAGGATTCCTTAGCTTATGCGCACTGAATACAAGCACTAGCCAAAAAAGGAGGCCCCATGCCATCACCGGAAGACATCAAAGCCAAAATCTGCACCGAAACCAATTCACCCAACTACCCGCTCGGCACGCTCGTGGACTGGGCTGAGCAGGAGCATCACCGGGAAATGCTGCGGCATTTGCGGCAAATTCAGTTGGAGCTTTACGAGGACGAACAGGCATGGGCCGAGGCGGCGGCGTTTGGGGATGTCTCCACTGCCAAGGCAAGAACGAGTCAATGGAGTTTTAACTGTGCGCAGGCGAAGGCCTATTATCAAGCCATTGTCGATGAGCCCGGCAGCAGGAAGCGCTTGGGAAAACTGTTGCTTGCGCGGCGGTGACCCTCCTCTGTATCGGACAGCCGACAGAGATGATCACGTCCAAATTGAAATAATCCAACTTGGTATGTTTTGCCGTCAGCGGCAGTATGTGCAAATTTTGCACATACTGAATCACGCTCAAGCTCGCCTTCCGTAAAGACATTGCGGATATGTTTAGTAATCACAGAGCGTTCACGGCCAAACAACTCGCATATCTGCGATTGGTTGAGCCACACCGTCTCTCGATCCAGCGCCACCTCAAGCTGCGCCTCGCCGTCCTCACTGGTAAATAAACGAATCTGTTGATCCTTCACCGTTTGTCTCCCTGGTTATTTTGTCTGCTTTCAAAGCATTTTTCGGAAAGCTGGATAGGGTCGAGTGCCGATCTAGTCGCGGCTATCTTCCCGCCCCGTCAACAACTCGGGCACGGTCACCCCCAATGCATTGGCAAGGGCTTCTACCACCCCCAATGTCACATTGCGCCCCCGCCGCTCAACCAGACTAATAAACGTGCGGTGTAGCCCGGCCCGCTCAGCAAGCGCCTCTTGCGAAAGCTCTTTCTCGGCCCTTAGCCGGACAAGGTTCTCCGCAAGCGTATCGAGCAATTCGGGGCTACAGCGTTTGTACTTGGTTTTATGAGCGTCTTGATCTTGAGCCACGTCTAGCAGCGTCCTTTAAGGGAAAGTTGCTGCTATTTCATGCGCACGACGACTACTAATCTACAGACCACTCATTACATGTATCGAATAGTCTGTTATTATAGCCGTGCTTGTGACCCAAAAGGAGACCCCATGCCATCAACGGAAGACATCAAAGCCAAAATCTGTACAGAAACCACCTCACCCAACTATCCGCTAGGCACCCTTGTGGACTGGGCTGAGCGGGAGCACCATCAGGAAATGCTGCGGCATTTGCGGCAAATCCAGCTGGAGCTTTACGAGGAGGAGCAGGCGTGGGCCGAGGCGGCGGCGTTTGGGGATGTCTCCACTGCCAAGGCACGGGCCAGTCTATGGAGCTTTTATTGCGCACAGGCGAAGGCCTATTATCAAGCGATTGTTGATGAACCCTCCAGCAAGAAGCGTTTGGGAACCCTTTTGCTTGGACGGCGGCGGTCCCGCCGGTAGCGCCCTCTTCCAAAACCCGGTGAAGCGCTTATAGTGACGGAGGCTGAAACGTTTAAGAGCCGAGAATATCCATCGAGAGGGACGCACGTGGCTGAGCAACAACAGATTGAAATCTACCAGAGTGAGGATGGACAAACCCGGGTTGCGGTGCGGCTAGAGCAGGATACGCTTTGGCTTTCGCAGGCACAGATGGCTGAGCTATTCGGCAAGGATGTTCGAACCATTAGCGAGCACGTTGGTAACATCTTCAATGAAGGGGAGCTGTCACCGGAATCAACTATCCGGAAATTCCGGATAGTACGACAGGAAGGAGACCGGCAGGTACGGAGGCAAATTGATCATTACAACCTCGACATGGCCATCTCCGTCGGCTACCGAGTGAACTCTGTAAAAGGCACCCAGTTCCGCATATGGGCCACGCAACACCTGAAGGAATACCTGGTGCAGGGCTACAGCATCAATCAGGCGCGCTTTGAACAAAATGCGGCGGAGCTGGAACAGGCGTTGGCATTGATCCGGCGGGCGGCGCAGTCTCCCGAACTGAGCAGCGAGGCCGGGCGCGGCTTGGTGGATATTGTGTCTCGCTATACCCAGACCTTTCTGTGGCTGCAGCGTTACGACGAAGGACTACTGGAGGAACCGGAGGGGGAAAGCGGCGGCCACCTGCCTAGCCCCGAGGAGGCGACAGCTACTCTGCAAACGCTGAAGCAACAGCTCATGGAGCGCGGCGAAGCCACTGAACTCTTTGCTAAAGCGCGAGGCGAAGGGCTCGCTGGTATCTTCGGCAACCTGGATCAGAGTGTGTTCGGGGAACCCGCCTACGCCACCGTGGAAAGTAAGGCCGCTCATCTGCTTTATTTCCTGGTCAAGAACCATCCTTTTGTCGACGGCAACAAACGCAGCGCAGCCTTTCTGTTTGTGGATTTCCTACACCGCAATAAGCGGCTGTTGAAGCCTGGCGGCGAGCCCGTGATCAATGACACCGGCTTGGCTGCTCTCACCCTGCTGGTGGCAGAGTCGGACCCCAAGCAAAAAGAAACGCTGATCCGGCTGATAATGAACATGTTGAGTGCGTGATGAGCTTATCCGGGCCTGTTACCGAACCACTGTTGATGAACCTGTAGCAAAGGCGCAGGGGAAACCTTTCGTAGGCTTTACTGACCACCGATACCGGATTTTTGGAAGCCGTTGGCTAGTGCAGTCAGAAGCTGCGAGTGACGATCAAACTGTTGTATGGAAGATGCGGATATTTCCTCTATCAATTGTTCAGTCGAAAGCTGTTTGTGCTGGCCCTGAAACAGGCCTTCAATGGCTTCCACAGTCGGAGCAAGGGCAATATTTCTGGCGGCAGCACCAAGCTGAAACGCCGCAGCCAAGGTCAGGTCCCAATCATAAGCGCCCATCAGGTCATCATCGCCATAGAGGGCATCACGGACAGCGGGAATCTCTTCATAGTGTTTCATGAGATAAAGAATGTCAGTGGCGTCCTTCGTTCGTATGCCTTTGTCCCTGTCTGTCCAGGCTATAAGCTTGAGCAAGACCATACCTTCGGGCGTCGCGACGGGAATATCGAATTCTGGCTCTTCTTGTATGCGCACTTGCAGGGCATTATCACAAGCTTCTTGAAAACCCAGCACACTCATGGCGGAATTGCCTTGCGGCGGCCAGCTTATCTGGGCATTTTCATCTTGATTGCCACCAAAGGGGATTATGTCAATAGGAATATCTTGCGGATTGTATAAACGGTGCTCCGCATTCGCTGATGAAAAGCCTTGTTTCTGCAACACCTCTTTCAGTACGTAGAAGGCATCCCAGGTCGAGACCTGAATGCCAAAATCGACGTCTTGCGTCGCGCGTTCGACAGGTACTTGATATCCATGTCGCATAACAAGGTCGCGGGCCGATGCACCCACTACGACGAATGGAATGCGCAAGCTGGCGGCAGCATCACTAACTGCCTGATAGAGTGAAAGCATTTCGCTATCAATTTTCCCGGCAATATTGAGCAATGTGTTGCTCATAAATTATCTCCGCTGTTTCACGGTTTCTGGCATCGCCAGTCGCAATCAAGTCTGCATATATCAGCACAGGGGGCACAATATCTTGAGGCAGTTTGTTATCAGTGAGGGGGAATGCTTGGCGCCAACCTTCGTCATTCCAGAACTGTCGGTACACGTTGATAACTGGCATATCCGTTTGTAGCGCCGCCTCATCTGCTTTGCGAAAGCGGGCCTTGGCAAACAATTGATTTTTGAAATCTTCCCCGATGTATAGAGTGGTAGCTTTTGGCTTCAAATATCGGGTTGCTTTAGCCGCGGCGGTTTCACCGGCGAGTAGAGTTCCGTATTTGGTCACGTCCAGGTGTTTCCACCAGAGTGGGTCTTCGGCGAGGAACCTTCCCATAAATTGTTTGGGCTTGAGCTTTTGGGGATACTCCTCAACCCACTTATCAAGAAGCCTTTGGTAATTTGTTAGTTGCCGCCCCTTCTGCTTACCCTTATCGACTAACAAGCCTGCGTCCTTCAGTCCCGTTACAACCCAACCTACCGTACCTAATGCCACATCGGCCAAGTCCGCTATTGTTCTGTAGGGCGCATCGGCCAACTGCGGATTACACAGGAGCGCGAATATAACTTTAAGCCCGGTGGGCTCAAAGGCTCTGTTGCTTTTGGGTGCGCCGGCTTTTTGCGCCTTCCCCTGTCCTTTCACATAAACGTATACCGGAGGTGTGTTGATATAGGCATTGCCCACGGTATCAATGAATTTTATGTCGTTCGCCTTGAGACGTTCCGCCATCTGGGGATTGATGTAGTCCGCCACCAACATACGTTGGCCGTTGGGTACAGGTAGCCGAA
>CAZEWY010000178.1:0-7147 GCA_964515945.1 uncultured Cellvibrionaceae bacterium | reverse complement strand
GCAGTGAATGCCGGATTCATGTCTCCCCCGATACCAAATGCACGCAGATTTAGTCTATAGAAACAGGCGGACGCAGCACTCGAGTCTCACTCAGGCTGAAATCAGCTTCCTGCACGTCGGCTGAACTTGTGCCGATAAACAGTTTGAAGTCACCGGCTTCGGCGCCGTAGCTCATGTCCCGGCGATAGAAGGCCAGGTCGTCCACGGTGATTTCGAAAGTCACGGTTTTGGTTTCGCCCTTTTTCAGGAAGATCTTTTCGAAATCCTTGAGTTCCTTGACCGGCCGCGTTACCGAGCCCACCAGATCCCGTACATAGAGCTGAACAACTTCTTCACCGTCAAACTTGCCGCTGTTGGTCACCTCGATGGATGCCGTGATGGATCCGTCCGGTGTCATTTCGGTTTTATCCAGAGTGATATCCGAATAGCTGAAGCGGGTATAGCTCAAACCATAGCCGAACGGGTAAAGCGGCTTGTTTGAAGTGTTCAGGTAACGGGACCGGTACTTCTGCTCCGCGCCTTTCGGTTCGTAGGGGCGGCCGGTGTTTTTCATGTTGTAGTAAATGGGCACCTGGCCCACGTTACGCGGGAAGGTGGTGGTCAATTTGCCGGCCGGGTTGTAGTCACCGAAAAGTACATCGGCAATGGCGTGGCCACCCGTGGTGCCGGCGTACCAGGTTTCCAGAATGGCATCCACATTGGCATCCGCCCAATTAATGGCCAGAGGTCGGCCGTTCATCAGAACCAGCACCATGGGCTTGTCGAGTTTCTCCAGTTCCTTCATCAGTGCCAACTGGTTGCCGGGTAAATCCAGCGATGTGCGGCTCGCCGCTTCGCCGGTCATGTTCCACTTCTCGCCCATGGCGAGCAGAATCACGTCGGCCCGGCGGGCGGCGGCAATGGCTTCGGCGAAACCGGAAGTGTCACCCTCGGCGGCAAATTCATAGCTGGCGCCCTTGGCGTAATGGATGTCCGCGGATTCGCCCAGTCGCGCCTTGAGACCTTCCAGAAGCGTTACCGGTTTGGTATAGCGATCACCAGCGGCGGACCAGGAACCGATCATGTCCTGCTTGCTGTCGGCCAAGGGACCTATGACCGCCAGGGACAGGCCTTTCTCGGACAGGGGCAGCACCTGGCCCTCGTTCTTGAGCAGCACCATGGATTTTCTGGCCATGTCTCGCGCGGCGGCGAGGTTTTCCGGCTTGTAGATCTCCGCTTCCTGTCGCTCGACATTGGAGTAGCGATAGGGATCTTCGAACAGGCCGAGACGGTACTTCATTTCCAGAATGCGTCTCACGGCATTGTCGATGCGATCCGTGGAGACTTTGCCTTCCTCGACCAGGCTCTTCAGGTGGGTGTAATAGACTGTGCCCTGCATATCCATATCAACGCCGGCATTGATGGCCAACTGGGCAGCGTGTTTTTCGTCCCGCGCAAAGCCGTGGGGGACCATCTCGTTAATGGAGGTGTAGTCGGTGACCACAAAGCCTTCGAAACCCCACTTGCCTTTGAGTATGTCCTGCAACAGGTAATCACTGCCGGTTGCCGGCACGCCGTTGAGTTCGTTGAAGGAGGTCATGAAAGTGGCGACACCCTCTTCGACAGCCGCCTTGAACGGGGGTAGATAAGTACCCCACAACTCGCGCTCGGACATGTTGGTTGTGTGGTAGTCACGACCGGCCTGTGCCTGACCGTAGGCGGCGTAGTGTTTGGCGCAGGCGAGCACTGTGTCCAGATCGCTCAGGTCGTCGCCCTGAAAACCGCGAATGCGTGCCTTGGCGATTTCTGTGCCCAGGTAAACATCTTCACCGGCACCTTCGGAGATTCGGCCCCAACGGGGATCCCGGGCGATGTCCACCATGGGCGCGAAGGTCCAGTGGATGCCTTCCGCCGCAGCTTCACGGGCGGCGACACGGGCCGCGTTTTCAATGGCGTCGAGATCCCAGGAGGCGGACTCGCCCAGCGAAATGGGGAATATGGTTCTGTGACCGTGGATAACGTCATAACCAAACAGCAAGGGAATGCCGAGACGTGTTTCTTCCACGGCGAGTTCCTGCAATCCGCGCGTGTATTCAGCGGTAAAGGCATTGAAGATGGCGCCAACTCTGCCGGCTTTGATATCTTCCTTGTAGCCCTCGCGCATGGTGGGGCCGGTTTTGTCCCAGTTACTGGTCAACAGGTTGAGCTGCCCAATTTTTTCTTCGAGCGTCATTCGCTGCATCAGATCAGAAATAAAGCCATCCATCTTTGCGGAGTTATCTTTCCAGATGGCTTCCGAGACGACATCGGCGTTGTCGAGCACATTCTTCGACTGGAATGGACTACATCCACCGACCAGTGCAATGCTGCTGCCCAAAACCAGACAGGCTAATGGTTTTGTGATTTTTTTCATGATAATGATTCCATTAAAAACGTTACTTTGGATCATATTGAATCTGCGTCAGCTTATTTTTAGTTGCACCGGATTCTGATCAATTGTTTGTAAATTAATATCTGGCGCAATCGCACGGCAATTGCGTCATTATTTGATTTCTTCACCGTTGATGGTGAAACCCAATCTGCCCAGACCGCGTCTTACATCCGCGTCCTTCATGAAGTAGTTCCACAGCAGACCGGTTCGGTAGTTTTCCAGCATGGCGACAATGGGGCCCTGGTCGATGGCCAGATAGGTTTTTCTGACCTGCTCTTCAGGTTTGTCACTGACACTCAGGTTGATGCCATCGTAGAAGCCCATGGAACCGAACAGCTCTTTGCCGTGGTTGTAATAAAGATTTTTCAAAACCGCCATGGATTTCTCGGGCGTGTAGGGCATGGACGAGATCGCACCGGTCGGAGTGATAGTGCCGTTGTCCCGGCGGAAACCGGGTGCGTGGGCAGCGTAACCCCTGGGCACATTGTCACCGGCCGTCAGTCCCCAGAAGTCTTCGCCGTAACCTTCCCAGCCACCGGGATTGTCGATGCAGTAGGCGCGGTTGATCAGCGTCTGGCGACGGTTCTGTTCCCAATAGTTGGCATAGTCGTCACGCAGGCCTTTCGGGTTCAGACCGAGATAGGAATAGTGCGCAAAGAAAAGCGGTCCACCCATGGTGCCCTTGTTGCCGAGCGGGAGGGTGATGCCGTAAAACTCCTGATAATTTCCGAAGGTGGTGTTCTGCCAGGAGGCCCAGCCTTTGTGATAGACGTCGGGGTCGATCGCATGAGTGGGTGATGATGCGGCCAGCACGTAAACAATCAGTGCCTCGTTATAGCCCTTGATCTCGTGGTCCATTTTCCAGCCGTGGTTTTTCGACCAGTGCCAGTAAAGAATGTTTTCGCCCTGGGTGTACCAGTCCCACTCCATGGTTTGCCACAGGCGGGTGATTTCCTCGCGCAGTTGCTTTTCTTTGGCGGAGTCTTTATTGAAGTACTGACGCGCGGCCAGCAGACCCTGCGCCATGAAGGCGGACTCGACGATATCGCCGCCGTCGTCATATTTACTGAAATGGAAAACGTTCTGACTTTCCGCGCTGTACCAGTGCGCCCACATACCGTGGAAGCGTTCAAGTTCATCCAGGGATGCCGTCAGCGTCAGCATGCGGTTTACCGCCTGCTCGCGGCTGATCCAGCCCCGCTCGGCGCCGACAATAACCGACATGATGCCGAAACCGGTGCCGCCCGAGGTGATCACGTCGCCGTCCTTCGGATTGGGGATGCGCTCATAGGCCCAACCGGTTTTCTGGTCCGCGGCATCCCAGAAATAGCGGAATGTATAGCGCTGAACCATGTCGATCAGTTCTTCGTCGGAAAAATCTCTTGTGGTCGCCTTGGCGTCGGCGATTTCGGTTTTCTTGCCGTTCTCGACTTCGTAGAGTTTGTAACGAAGTTCCAGGTTGCGTCCCAGCTCGCCGACAAAATCCATTGCGGACGATTCAGAAGTTGTGGCTCGTGTCAGCCAGTCGCCGCCATCGACGGAGACTTTCAGCTCATAGGTGGAACCGGGTTGGTGAAGCTCCTCCCAGTTCAATTCCACATGGCGATCATAGCCTTGGGCCGTCAGGTCTCCGGCAAAAGCAGCAGTCCCCGTCAGGAAAAACGCCATGGCTGCCACGGCGGCAAGTTTTAGTCGTAACATTTTTTTAGCTCCGTTTACGGGAGGTGATCGCTGATTGAAGGCTATCGAATACCAACACTGACATGCCGGGTTACCGAACATGCCAGTGCTGAATTGGATTGATGATCCTTGGTTAAGATCCGGTACCGGTTTTACCAGCTCCAGCCTACGGACAGCTTGGCTGTGCGTGAAGGACCCGCCAGGCTCAAGTTGTGCTCACCAAAGTTTTCGTTGACGCCGTTGATGTCGCCGGCGTTCAGGTCAAAGCCTCTCCAGTTATGCGTATCCAACAGGTTCAACACATCGAGGCGAACACGGAACTCTGACCCTGACACCAGCATGTCGGTTGCAAATTTCTTGCTGAGCGACACGTCGAGCTGGCTGTAGCCACCATCGTCCGGTTTGATGCGGTCAAAGTAGAACTGACCGGGACCATTGAGCTTGTTGGTGTACTGCAAAGGTGCCGAGGAATTCAGTGTCCACTTACCGGACAGGAAGATACCCCAGGGCAGATCATAGGTGCCCACGGCAACGATCCGGTGCTCGGGCACACCCACGGATTGGCGCCAGCCGTACCAGTCCACCGACGGGTAGGCATAGACACCAACCTGGTTGTATTGCCAGTTCTCCTGTGCGTCCGTGTAGGTGTAGGCAATGTTGAGGCCCCAGTTGTCGTAGTGCGGTCTTTCCAGTTTGACGTAGAGGGAGTCAGCCTTGGTTTCCAGATCGTTGGCGGACAGAATCAGGTTGCTGTAGCCATCCGGCTGGAAGCCCCAGGGTGTTCCCCAGATATCTCCCGGTGCGAAGAAGTTGCCATCCTCGCGGCGGTTGCCCAGATACCAGTTGAAGCCGTCTTTACCCAGTACTCGCGACAGGGAAACCTCGGTATTCCAGTCGCCCCAGGTGCTGCGCACGCCGATGCTGAACTGATCGGAGTAAGGCGTCTTCAGATCATTGTTAACCAGCTTGATCTCGGTATTATTACCGGCCACGCTGGTCTGCAAGGCGGCCAGACCTTCCGGCGTCAGATAACTCGGATCCCAGGCCACGCAGTTGTCGCCGGTGCAGGGATTGTTCGGATCACCCTGGAAGTTGATGACTGCTTTGCCGAAGGTGCCGTTGATCTGCTCCTGTGACAGGAAGTCGAACTGGTTGCGGTCATAGGAACGGCCGTAACCACCGAACAACTGATGCTGACCATCGGCCAGATCGTAGGAGAAACCGAGACGCGGTGCCCAGGCGCCGGTGAAGTAGTCGCGGTTGTCACCAGTGCTGATCCAGTTGTCGATATCGTAACCGGCGTTGCCCTGGTTGATATTGTCCCAGTTGTGCAGGGTGTCAACGACTTCCTGGGGCGTTACGAAATTCTTGTAGCTGGGAGTTTCTTCGTAGTCCCAGCGCACACCCAGGTTCAGTGTCAAGCGGTCGTTGACGTACCAGTCATCCTGGACATAGATGCCGAACTGCTTGTTGTCCGATTCCAGCGCGCCCTTGTTGGTCGTGCCTTCGATACCCACACCCCATTCAACCTTGTAGGGCTGAACCAGGTCAAAAGTGCCGGGACCGTTGAACTCCACGTTGTAGTGGTATTGGGGGTTGTAGGGGTTGCGCTGTATGGTTTTCAGGGTGACCTGTTTGTAGCTGATACCGGTTTTGATCACATGATTGCCGAACCAGTTCAGATCGGTAAAGGTCACGTCATCCTTGAAGCCCAAGCCTTCCTGACCCTTGTTCTGATAGTTGACGCCGGCGCCGACCGCGAGAATCCGCTGGTTGGCACTGTTTTCCAGCACCCGTCCGAAGCCCGAGCTTATCGGACGAGGGTTCCAGAAGGAATCTTCATAGGTCACGCGAGCTTCGTTCTGCCAGCCATCGCCGGTAAACGTATGCTTGACTTGTACACGCGTATCTTCCTGATCCTTGCTGGACCCGTAAGATTTGGTGTTGACGCCCTGAAAGCCAGTGAGTTCGCTTTCTTCGCGATATTTGATGGAGGCTTCCAGAGCCTGGCTGTCGCTGATGGCCCAGTCGATCTTGCCGAAGAAGAGATCTTCCTCAAAAGGCGCCAGCTTGGTGCCGGTCATGGCGGCGTATTCCGCTGGCAGATCCGCCGGCAGGTTTCGCGCTTCGACTTCACGCAGGTCCTTGTTGTTCTTCTTCTCGTAAGCGACGAAGAAGTGCAGCTTGTCTTCGATGATGGGGCCGGAGAAAGTCAGACCGTATTGCTTCTGGGAGGATTTCGCCTTTTCTCCCGCTGCGTCCTCGGAGGGTGTGGACGCGCGGAAATCGTCGCTGGTGTAATCGTAGAAAACATCACCGTGGAATTCATTGGTACCCGAGCGGGTCACGGCGGTGATGGCCGTGCTGCCGACGTGGGCGTATTCCGCCTTGTAGTTCTGGGTGATGACCTTGTACTGGCCAACCGCGGACTGGGGGAAGGGGTTGCCGCGGCTGGAATCCTGACCGGTAACGCCGCCTTTCAGTACGTAATCTTTCTGGCTGACACCGTCCAGGAATACGTTGACGCCGCGCTGGTGCTGGGCACCGCCGCGAATACTGGTGCTGCCGTCAGCGCCCTGATTGAACTGTACACCCGGAGCCAGTTCGGCAAACGACAGGAAGTTGCGGGTAACCTGAGGCAGGCGCTGCATCAATTCCGGCGTAATGGTTGTGCCTATGCTGCCGCCCTGAAAGTCTTCGATGCGCTGAGCGGTCACTACAACTTCTTCGAGGCCCGGCGAGGCATCGTCGCTGATATCAAAATTCAAATTGGCGTTCTGGCCCACGCGAAGGGTGATCTCCTCGCCTTCGCTCTCACCGGCGACGCGGATGCGATATTCGCCCGGCTTCAGGCCGACGAAGGTGTATGAACCATCCGCCTGAGTGGTTGTGGTGAAGGTGTAGCCTCGGGCGACGTCAACGGCAACCACCTTGACTCCAGCCTTGGTGGTGTCTTCGCTGGCAATGGTGCCACGCAGGCTGGCGCTGTCGATTTGTGCCATTGCCGGCAGGGCGGATAGGCCCGCCGACGCGATGGCCAGTGACAGGGCACTTTTC
>CAZEWY010000177.1:0-7182 GCA_964515945.1 uncultured Cellvibrionaceae bacterium | reverse complement strand
GGCACGGGGAGTATTGTCTTCTTACATATTTGGTTATATGGCTATGTATTCCGGCGGAAAGACTAGAAGTGCATAACCAATTAAAACTGTCTCCAAGCTCCATAAGAAGTAGATCCTGAAGCTACCGAGGCCGACCGGTGAAGCATTTCTGGAACCCTCACGTCAGGGATGACGTGCGGGAGCTACATGGATGTATTTACCGCGTTTCCAGAAATGCTTCACCGGGTGGCCTGAGGGCTCTCTTACGATTAAAAAACTTGAACGAAAACGGAACAAACAGAGGAAAAGCTTTTGAGTAAACGAATAGTTATTTTGCCAGGCGACGGCATAGGCCCGGAAATCATCGAAGAAGCGCTGAAAGTGCTGCGTGCGGCGGATGAAAAATTCGGCCTCGGGCTGGAGTTCGAGTTTGATCTGATCGGTGGCAGCGCCATTGATGAATACGGCGTGCCCTTCGCCGACAGTACACTGGCAAAATGCCGTAAGGCCGATGCCATTCTGATGGGCGCCGTTGGCGGCCCTAAATGGGACAAACTGGATGCGGCCATTCGCCCGGAAAAAGGTCTGCTGAAAATCCGTTATGAGTTGGGCCTCTACGCCAACCTGCGGCCGGCAATCCTCTATCCGCAGTTGGCGGCGGCATCCACTCTGAAGCCCGAAATAGTATCCGGTCTCGATATTTTGATCGTGCGCGAATTGACCGGCGGTATCTACTTTGGTGAACCGCGCGGCATTCGCACACTCGAAAATGGTGAGCGCCAGGGTTATAACACCTATGTTTATGCCGAGCATGAAATCGAGCGAATCGGGCGCACGGCATTCGAGATGGCGCGCAAGCGCAACGGTAAGGTGTGCTCCGTGGACAAGGCCAACGTGCTGGAGGCCACGGTGCTGTGGCGCGAGGTGATGGCACGGCTGGCGCCGGAATATCCCGACGTCGAGTTGTCTCACCTTTACGTGGACAATGCGGCCATGCAGTTGGTGCGCGCGCCCAAACAGTTTGATGTGATTGTCACCGGCAATATGTTCGGTGACATACTGTCGGATACCGCTGCCATGCTGACGGGCTCCATCGGCATGCTGCCGTCGGCGTCACTGAACCAGGAGAGCCTCGGCTTGTACGAACCCGTGCACGGTTCGGCGCCGGACATCGCGGGGCAGGGCATTGCCAACCCGCTGGCGACTATTTTGTCGGCCTCCATGATGCTGCGCTATTCCCTGAATGAAAAAGCCGCGGCCGACGCCATAGAGGCAGCCGTGGGCAAAGTACTGGACCAGGGTCTGCGCTCCGCCGATATCTACGCGGACGGCAACCGCCGGGTTACCACCGTTGAGATGGGCGATGCCGTGGTGGCTGCCCTGAAGGGCTAATGATAGATATTTGTTTGAATTCACTTCCAAAAGAGAGATGAATATGCGAGTAGGTTTTGTAGGTTGGCGCGGCATGGTGGGCTCGGTGCTCATGGGCCGCATGCGCGAAGAAAATGATTTTGCCGGCATTGAACCGGTATTTTTCACGACCTCCAACGTCGGTGGTCAAGGTCCCGATGTTGGCAAGGACGTGCCCGCCTTGAAGGATGCTTATGATCTGGACGCCCTGAAATCCCTGGACGCCATTATTTCCTGCCAGGGCGGTGATTACACCAACAAGGTGATTGGCGAGCTGCGCAACAGTGGCTGGAAGGGTTATTGGATCGATGCGGCGTCGAGCTTGCGCATGGCCGATGATGCCGTGATTATTCTGGATCCGGTCAATGACAATGTCATTCGTGCTGGCCTCAAAAACGGTATCAAGACCTTTGTCGGCGGCAACTGTACCGTGAGCCTGATGCTGATGGGTCTGGGTGGCCTGTTCCGCGAAGGTCTGGTCGAGTGGATGAGCGCCATGACTTACCAGGCCGCCAGTGGCGCTGGCGCGCAGAATATGCGCGAACTCATCAGTCAGATGGGCAGTATTCACGCCGGTGTCAAGGACAAGCTGGCGGACCCGGCAAGCGCCATTCTGGACATAGACCGTCAGGTCGTGGAAACCATGCGCGGCGATTTGCCCACCAAGCACTTTGGGGCTCCTCTGGCCGGCAGCTTGCTGCCCTATATCGATCGCCAGCTGGATAATGGCCAGAGCCGCGAGGAGTGGAAAGCCCAGGCGGAAACCAACAAAATCCTCGGGCTCGGCGACAATCCCATTCCCATCGATGGCATCTGCGTGCGTATCGGCGCCATGCGCTGCCACAGCCAGGCACTGACCATCAAGCTGAAAAAGGACGTGCCCATGGCGGATGTGGAAAACCTGATTGCCAGCGCCAATGATTGGGTCAAGGTCATCCCCAACGATCGTGATGCGACCCTGAGCGAACTGACCCCGACCAAGGTTACCGGCACGCTTTCAGTGCCGGTGGGACGTTTGCGCACAATGTCCATGGGTCCCGAATACCTCAGTGCCTTCACCGTTGGCGACCAGTTGCTTTGGGGAGCCGCGGAGCCTCTGCGCCGCATGCTCAGTATTCTGAAGGAATCGTGATTCCTCGCTGAGCCAGGTTCATCAGGCGGAAAGACGGCGTTAAGGCGCTGTCTTTCCGCGATTTGATCCTCTATTTCTTCTTGTTTCCTCTATAGTTTTCTTCCCAATTGTCGTATTTGTAGTGCAGAATTCCTCTCTTATTTGTGCCTCAGGTCCTGAATCCCGCTTAAAGTTAACGCCCCCACTGCATAAGTGGTTGCGTAAAAGTTGAAAAAAAGCTATTTATAATGGATACTTACGGCCATAACTGAAAGATTATTCGAGGTTCCGGAGCTTCGGTAATTATTAAAGGATTCCAAACACTGCTCGATATTGGGCCGAAATATCCCCCGCGGAGTGGAATCCACGTTTATAAACAAGGGAAATCCTATGGGTCTTCGCACACTGGCGTTTGTGTTTGGCGTAGCGACAGCTCTGTCTGCACCGCTTGCAATGGCGCTGGGTTTGGGGGGAATAAAACTCAATTCCGCGCTCAATCAGCCGCTCAATGCCCAGATTGAACTCTTGCAGGTGCGCGACCTATCTGAGCAGGAAATCCTGGTGGGCCTGGCTTCCCTGGAGGATTTTGAGCGCGTCGGCGTCGACCGAACCTTCTTTCTGTCCAGTCTCGACTTCACCATAGACCTCGATGCCGCTGGTGGCCCGGTTATTCTGGTGACATCGGAACAGCCGGTGCGCGAACCCTTCCTCAATTTTGTGGTGGAGGCCCAGTGGCCCAGCGGTCGCCTTCTGCGCGAATACACACTGCTTATGGACCTGCCGGTCTTTTCCGAGGAAAAACAGGTTCAGCCTGTGCAGCCAACCCAGGTACAGCCATCCCGGAAGCAGCCGACACGCCCGGATATTGAGCCCGCGCAACCGGCCACCGTTGAACCTCTTGAACAACCCCATGAGGAGCAACCCCTTGAAGAACAGCCGGTTCAAACCGCGACCAGACCTGAGGAAAAACTCACACCCGGTGCGGCGGCGGGGGCGGACCGTATCTATGGTCCCGTCAAGGTGGGGGACGCTCTCTGGAATATAGCCGCGGCGTCGCGTCCGGACAGCAGTATCAGTATTCAGCAGACCATGCTGGCGATTCAGCGCGCCAATCCCGGCGCATTTATCAATAACAACATTAATTTGCTGCGTCGTGGGCAGGTCCTGCGCATCCCCAGCGCCGAGGAAATGACAAGTCTGAGCCGCCGCGAGGCAATTGCCGAGGTGGCTTACCAGAACCAGCGCTGGTCCGGTGGCGGCGACGCGACGGTTGAAGCGCCCCAGCTTGAAGGCAGTAAATCCTATACCAGCGCCGAGCCCGAAATCACCGAACCCCGGGGTCAGGTCAAACTGGCTTCGCCGGAGGAGTATTCCTCCAGTACGGAAGGCCGCGGAACTGGTCAGGGTGCCGGCAGCACCGAGGCTCTGGAGAATGAGCTGGCCGTCACTCTGGAGGAGCTGGACAAGAGCAAGAGTGAAAATGCCGAACTCAAGTCCCGCATCGCGGCCATGGAAGCACAGATTGAAACCATGGAGCGCCTGGTGGAGGTCAGCAGCGAGGAAATGCGCGCCTTGCAGCTAGCGGCCCAAAAGACGGCGCAGCAGACGGATCAAAAAGATCAGCCCGCGTCCGAACAGCCAGCCGCAACCAAGGAATCCGATAGCCCGGCCCCAGCCGATCAGCAGCAGGGCGACACCGGCAAAGCCGATGCAGAGCAGGCAGAGTCGGATGTCAGCGAGCCGGTACCTGCGCCCGAGGCAGAATCGACCGAGGTTGAAAAAGCGGGAGACGCCGAGACAAAGGCTGAAACTCAGCCGCAAGACACCAAGGCTGATGATCAGAAAAAGCCGGCGAAAGTGCCTGCGCCCGCGCCGCTTCCTGAACCCAAGGCCTCTGTACTGGATTTGATACTCGACAATATCCTCTTCGTGGTCCTGGGCTTCGTGGCCTTGATCGCCGGTATTGCCCTTTATCTTCGAGCCCGTGCCAGGGCCGAGGATGAGGACGAATTTGATGGATTCCCTGAGGAAGGGGTCGTTGACGAATTTCAGGAAGTGGATGTTTATGATGAAGAGCACCAGCCTGAGGAAAATTTCGACGATCTGGAACTGGAAAATGAGCATGAAGAGCTTCTGGCCCTGGACGCCGATGAGGATCATCTGACCGAGCAGGAAACCGAGGACGCTGTTGCCGAAGCGGATATCTACATTGCCCTGGCGAAATACGACCAAGCCGAAGAGATACTGCTGCGCGCCCTGGACAAGGAGCCAAACGACGCTCATATACGGCTTAAATTGCTCGAGCTCTACGCAGCCCAGCAGGACCTGGAAAATTTTGATCCCCATTTCGCCAAACTGCGGGTTTTGGCCGATGACGATATCAATGAACGCGCCGAGGAATTGCGCGGAAAAATAGCGGGCGCCCCCGAATTCGACGAGACGCAATTCAGCAGTGGCGCGACGGCCACAAGTGCTGTAGCGGAGGCGGAAGAAGAAATGTCTGCGCCCGAAGATGATCTTCTGCTCGATCTGGATGCGGGTTCTGATAGCGACTATGCCGCGGCCGCGCCAAAAGCGGAGCTCGAAGAGAGTTCAGACGATGATTTTGGCGATTTCGATCTGGATCTGGGCGATGATTTTGACAGTGCTCCGGTGTCTTCCGCTGCCGCAACACCCGCGGCGGAAAGCGATGACGATCTGGATTTCGATTTCGATCTGGATGATGATGCCCTGACGGTGGGCGAAGAAGCAACCGGAACGGATATCGAGGATACCGAAATTACCGCCGACGACCTCGATTTTGGCGAGGAATTCACCCTCGATCTCGATACGGGTGAAGCGGAAGCCTCCGCGGAGGAAGAGGCGCCGGAATCTGAAAAAGAACTCGATCTTGGGTCAATGGATTTGGATCTGGACAGCAGCTTTTCCGTGGAATCAGATGCGGATGAAAAGCTGGAAGAGGACGAAAGCGATTTCGACTTTGACCTCAATGACGAACTCAAGGCTGATATCTCGGCCACTACCCATTCGGATGAGCCTGCTCCGTCGATTGACGAACAGAAGGAAGAGAGTTTTCTTCTCGATGATCTCGATAATGATTTCGACGAGGTTGACACCCTCGAGGACGCTCTGGATCTGGAAAGCTCCGCGGCGTCTACTGAAAGTATTGATACCGAGGACGAACTCGACCTCGATGCCGATATGGACCTGTCGGCACTGGATGAAGAACTCGATGCCATGACGGCCGAGCTCGATACCTTTTTTGATGAGCCCTCAGCCGGTAAGGAGCCTTCAGCGAGTGGAGAGCCCTCAGCCGGTGTAGAGCCCTCAGCCAGTGGAGAGCCTTCAGCGAGTGACATCTCTGAAGACCTGGAACTGCCGGATCTCGAAGAACCGCTTGAGGCTGAGGAAAGCCAGAAACCGGAACCGGGCGAATTTGCAACTGGTGCAGATCTTTCAGGTACCGATTTCGAACTTCACGACATAGATCCCGAAGCGGACGATGACAGCGACCTGGGTTTCCTGAGCGACAGCGACGAAACAGCCACCAAACTCGACCTGGCCCGGGCCTATATGGATATGGGCGATACCGACGGCGCCAAGGACATCCTTGAAGAGATTATGCAGGAAGGTAACGAAGAGCAGCGTAGCGAAGCCCAGCAATTGTTGGAACGCGTTTAGCTACGCGTTCGTCCATGCCCTTACCATGTCTGTTTAACTTAGGCCCTGTATTGATACAGGGCCTTTTTCATTCCCAATACTCACCATGAACGATTCTCCCCACATCTACCGCCGCAATTGCGAACTGCGCAATGGCATGCAGCTTCCGCAGGGCATGCGTCGTTACGCCGCCGCCGTTGAATATGACGGGGCCGATTTTCGGGGATTTCAGATTCAGGCATCGGCGGCCAACACCGTGCAGGCAGCCCTGCAGGATGCACTCAGCAGCATTGCCAATGAGCCCATAGTGGTGACTTGCGCCGGCCGCACCGATGCCGGTGTTCACGCCACCCAACAGATAATCCACTTCGATACTCTCGCTGTCAGACCCGATCGGGCCTGGATTGCCGGAACCAACACCCAGTTGCCGGACAGTGTGCGCGTGCGCTGGGTCCATCCGGTGGATGGCAGTTTTCATGCACGCTTCAGCGCCCGCGCCCGCCGCTACCGCTATCTGCTTTACTGCGATGACGTCCGGCAGGCACTGCTCGCCGGCCAACTGACCTGGTGCAAATACAGGCTCGACACCGAGGCCATGCAGGCCGGCGCCAATTTCCTGCTGGGCGAGCAGGATTTCACCTCATTCCGAGCGACTCAATGTCAGGCAAAAAGCCCCATGCGCAATCTGCAAAGCCTCGATATCCGGCGCCAGGGGCAACTGATCGTGCTGGACTTGCAGGCCAACGCATTTTTGCACCACATGGTGCGCAACATCGTCGGTGTACTCATAGAAGTCGGGCGCGGCAGCCGGCGCCCCGACTGGGTAAAGGAAGTCCTGCAGGCCCGAGACCGAAAAGCCGCCGCCGCCACCGCCCCGGCCCACGGGCTTTACTTTGTGGGGGTGGACTCCCCCAAGGAATTTGCCCTGCCGCAGTTGCCGGCGGGACCTTTGTTTCTTGAATAAGGGAAAAGGGAAAAGGGAAAAGGGAAAAGTATATGGGGCCTTGAATAGCCCGGCCAAA
>CAZEWY010000176.1:0-7209 GCA_964515945.1 uncultured Cellvibrionaceae bacterium | reverse complement strand
GCCTTCAGGCCCGAGCCCCATTTGCTTTTTTATATTGGCGCTAATTCGCCAATTTCAAGTTACTTTTCAGAAAACATGCGCCCAGCAAACTGCGCCGAGCCCATGCCCAACGGCAATAACGGGTCACTTGTCTCCAGTCGGCGCCTTGGACACCACCACCATCGCCGGACGCACCAGGCGACCGTGCAGGGTATAACCGCGCTGGAACACATTCAGCACCGTATTCGGCTCCACATCCGCGTGTTCCTGTGCAGTCATGGCCTGGTGCAATTGTGGGTCGAAAGGTTGCCCTTCGGGATTGACCTGCTCCACCTTGTGCCGATTCAGGCCATCGAGCAGGGATTTGAGGGTCAATTCGACGCCTTCCACAAGTGTACCCACATCCGCGGTTTCGCTTTTTGAAGCGTCTATGGCGCGCTCGAGGTTGTCCGCCACGGGCAGGATGTCATTCACAAACCGCTCCACACCAAACTTGTGGGCCTTTTCAACATCCTGCTCCGCACGCCTGCGTGCATTTTGCGCATCCGCGTGGGCGCGCAGCACCTGCTCTTTTGTTTGCGCCAACTCGGCGGTCAGCTCTTCGATGCGAGCCTGAAGCGATTCTATTGAAGGAGCCTCCTGATCCGTCGCCTCAACATCAGACTCTTGTGCTGGAGCTTCCTGTGCCTCCTCCGGCACTGGCTGCTCAGCCGCGTTTTCGGTTGTGCCGTCCGGCGCCTTATCCGTTTGTGGATGATCTTCTGTTGCCACACTTCTCTCCGATTTTCGACGTCAATAGTTGAACAAATGATGAAATTCCATGATTTCGTGGATATGGGGGCACAGGGAAGGAATTCAAGGGAAGGCACATCATGGCAAGCAGGGCTGGCGGCGGACAAAAAACTACTGTATAAATAGACACCAATCAATATATTTGTCTGAGACCCGTATAGCCATCATTCCGGGCTCAGCCCCTTCGGCCACGGAGAATTTATTGTGCTGACACACCTGCATGTCAACAACTTTACGTTGGTAGATACACTCGACCAGGAGCTGCACGGCGGCTTGACGGTACTGACCGGCGAGACCGGCGCGGGCAAGTCCATACTTCTGGACGCCCTGAGCCTGACGCTCGGCGATCGCGCCGATGCCGACAAGGTGCGCGCCGGCGCCGAGCGCGCCGACATACATGCCAGCTTCGATATCAGTCAGGTACCTTTTGCCCAGCAGTGGCTGGCCGAGAGGGATCTGGGTGAAGACGGCGGATGCATATTGCGGCGCGTGGTGACATCCGATGGTCGTTCGCGAGCCTACATCAATGGAAAAATCGTGACCTCGCAGCAGCTCAGGACACTGGGCGAAATGCTGATCGACATCCACAGCCAGCATGAACACCAGTCCCTGCTCAAGACGGCCACTCACCGCCGCCAACTGGATGCCTTCGCCAGCGCCGAGAATTTGGCAGCGCGTGTGCGCCAGGCCCATAAGACCTGGCAGGAGTGCCAGCAACAACTGGAAGAGACCAAAGCCAATAGCGACGAGATCAATGCCCGCTTTCAGCTGTTGCGCTATCAGGTCGAGGAATTGGATCAGCTCGACCTTGGGGTAGATGAGCTGACCGGACTGGAAGATAAACAACGCAATCTGGCCAATGCCGAGCAGATCATGCAGGACTGCCGCCAGGTCATTGATCTCTGCGCGGATTCAGACGACAGCCTGCAGGATCGTCTGGGCAAGGCGCTGCAGTTACTGGACAGATTGCCCGCCAAAGCCGGCGCCACTGATGAAGCCGGCGCCATGCTGCGGGATGCGCTCATTCAGGTGGAGGAGGCCCAGCGGGAACTGGAACGCCACCTGGACAGCTTCGAGATGGATGAAAACACGCTGCCCGATATTGAACAGCGCCTGAGCGCCATCTATGACATCGCCCGCAAACACCGTATTACGCCGGAGGAACTGCCGACGCTGCATCAACAACTGACAGAGGAACTGAGCGGCCTACACAGCGGCGATGAGCAATTGGAAGTTCTGGAAAAGGCCACCGCCGAAGCCCTGGCCGAGTATCAGAAGCTGGCCGGACAACTGAGCAAAGAGCGCCGGCAGGCGGCCAAAACACTGGCCGAACAGGTCAACCAGCAACTACATGGCCTGGCAATGGAGCGCGCGGAGCTGAAAGTTGACCTCAAAGCCACGGAGGCGCCAAGCAAATACGGCAATGAGAGCATCGAGTTCCTGATCAGCACCAATCCTGGGCAGCCCGCCAAACCGCTGATCAAGATTGCTTCTGGCGGCGAATTGTCGAGAGTCAGTCTGGCCATTCAGGTGGTCACCGCACAGACCTCCGCCACCCCCACCCTCATTTTTGACGAAGTGGATGTCGGCATCGGCGGCACCACTGGCGATGTGGTCGGCAATCTGCTGCGGGAACTGGGGCAGCGCGGGCAGGTACTCTGCGTCACCCATCTGGCTCAGGTCGCCAGCAAGGCCCACCAGCACCTGCGCGTGGAGAAAAAATTCGGCAGGAATTCCGCCCTCACGCAACTGACCGCACTGAACGGCGAGGAAAAAGTGGCTGAGATAGCCCGAATGATGGGAGGCGAAACGGATTCCGCACAATCCCTGGCTCACGCGAGGGAGATGGTGGGAGGATGATTTAGAGAAGCTGGCCGCTCCTGGGCATCCTGCCCACGCGGCACTAGCGCATCCATGCGCGTCGCAAGTTACACGCTAAGGACAGGGAAAAGAATCAGATTGGATCGTAGGGCGGATAAGCCTATGCGCCCTACGGTATATCCTGCTTGTAGCTTGCGGCTTGTAGCTATTTTTTAGGCCTCACATACAACACCAGGCTGTGGCCGGTGATGTCGTAGCCGTGCTCGTTGGCGATCTGCTCTTGCAGCTGTTCGATTTTATCGTTGTGGAACTCGATGACAGTGCCGGTTTCTATACACACCATATGGTCATGATGGTCCCCGCGGTCGAGTTCAAAGACAGAATGGCCGCCATCGAAGTTGTGGCGCTCGACCAACCCGGCGGTTTCAAATTGCGTGAGAACCCGATAAACCGTGGCGAGACCCACGTCTTCACCGGCTTCAAGAAGCGCCTTGTAGACGTCTTCGGCGCTCAGGTGTCGCTGCTCGGAATTTTCCAGGATCTGGAGAATCTTGACGCGAGGCAAAGTGACTTTGAGGCCGGCTTTGCGTAATTCTTGATTTTCTACCGCCATCAGTATGTCCTCCAGGACTTCTCAGGTTGCTTCGAGATCAGGTATTATCCCCGGCCAAATGCTTTTCTGGAACCCCTGTATGCAAAAAGTTATAAACACGCTGGTTTTTAGCGCCCTGCTTCTGGCGCTGGCGAGCTGCTCCTCGCTGAAATTTCCCGGCGTCTATCGAATCAGTGTGCAGCAAGGGAACATCATCGATCCAGAGATGGTGGAACAACTTGAAATTGGCATGACTCGCCGCCAGGTGCGATTCATCATGGGCTCTCCGCTGATTCAGGATACCTTCAACCCCAACCGCTGGGACTACTACTACAGCCTGCAACGGGGCAACGGTAAACTCACCACCAAGCACGTGAAGCTGATCTTCGACGGTGACACACTGGCGTCACTGGAAAAGGATATCGAGGCACCGGACCCTGCGGTTTCTCCGGAAGAGATCAAGGAACAGGTGGACCAGGAAGATGCGGAGATGCCTGAGGACCCATTCGAGAAAATCGAGCAGGAAGAATAAAATAGCTGCAAAGCGATTGTGATGTGCCTATGGATGGCGTCGAGCACGCTTATGAGGTTTTTCCTAGTTTGAAGCTTGCGGCTTGGAGCTTGAAGCCCCTGAATCCTTCTCCGCCCGCTTGCGGCGCACTTCCCTGGGATCCGAAACCAGCGGCCGGTAGATTTCGACTCTGTCGCCTTCGCTCAATTGATGCTGGCCCGGCGGCAAGAGGCCCTTGGTGCCCAGGGCCTGGCCGAAAATTCCCATCTTTGCCGTGGCCACGTCGATTTCCGGAAAAATCTTCGCAATCCCCGATCGCTCAACCGCTTGCAGGGCCGTGGTGCCCGGCTCCACCAGCAGGGAAATAATCTTTTGCTTGTCGGGCAGCGCGTAGGCCACTTCGACGGCAATACCTTCAATATCACTCATGTGAAAGCTCCAAAGCTTAAAACGGCACAAAACGGCAGGATCGACGTTTTGCTCAGCCGACAGGTTGGTCGCTCTTGGGCATCCCTGCCCCCGCGACACTTGCGCATCCTGCGCGTCGCCCGAAGGGCGAGGTACAGGATGTACCGAGCGAACCCTCAAGCAGACAATTAATTACTGTAGATTTTGCGTGCGCGCTGGACCATGGCGTCTACTTGCTCCGAGGCTATGAGTTCGAACAGTTTGGCCGCCGCCATTGCCAACAGACGATTCTTGAACTCAAATTCCAGCCAGAAAGTCACTTTACAGGCCGTGTCACTCAACTCCTTGAAATCCCATTCACCTTCCAAATGCTTGAAAGGCCCTTCCACCAGCTTCAAATGAATGCGCTCGGGTTCAAATAAGGTATTGCGGGTGACGAAGGCATGCCTGAAGCCAGCCTTGTGCAACTCCAGCCGCGCTTCCAGCCAGTTATCACCACGCTCCAGGATATCCGCTCCGGCACAGCCACCCATGAATTCCGGATAGCGCTCGATATCGTTGACCAGGTCGAACATCTGCTGCCGCGAAAACGGCACCAGCGCACTGCGTTTTACTCGATGTGACAATTCATTCCCCTATTAACCCCCGACAATCAAACGCCGACGGCGGCACTTCATGTACCGCACTTAACTCGTTAACTTTCCCCAAAGGCTGACTACAAATACCAGCGCTATCAACACCGGTGAAATATAACGCAGGACAAATTCCCAGATATCATAAAGCGGGTGCGATTCCCCAGCCATTTCCGAGCGCACAATGTCCCGCTGCATAAACCAGCCCACAAAGATGGCGATGAAGAGACCTCCCAGCGGCAGCATGACCTGGGCGGTCATAAAATCCAGGAAGTCGAAAGGTGTGCGTCCCAGTAAAAACCAGGGTTTGAAATCGGCCCAGTCGTTGAAGGACAGCACCGCCGTAAAGCCCAGTAACCAGGCAATGCCGCCCAGCAACAGGCAGGACGCAAGCCGATTGAGCTTACCCGATTCCACCAACCAGGCCACGCCCGGCTCGATCAGGGACACGGCGGAAGTCCAGGCGGCGATAACAACCAGCACAAAAAAAACAGTTCCGAAAAGCACTCCAGCGGGCATGGTGCCGAAGGCGACGGGCAGGCTCACAAACAGCAATCCAGGACCCGATGTCGCCTCCATGCCCGGATTGGCAAATACCACGGAGAAGATCACCAGCCCCGCAACCAGGGCCACGGTGGTGTCGAGTATACCCACGGCCACCACTGTGCGCCCCAGTGAAGCGCGTTCCGGCATATAGGCACCATAGGCCATGATGGCTCCCATACCCAGGCTCAAGGTAAAAAAAGCATGCCCCAGGGCTGCCAGCAATGCCTCGATGGATAAGCGATCAAAACGGGGCGTGAACAGAAAGTCGAAACTTGCGCCAATGTTTCCCGTGAGCACGCTGTAAACCAGGAGTATCAACAGTATCGCGAACAGGCAGGGCATCAATATCTTTGCCGCCATCCCCAGACCCCGCGTCACCCCCGCGGCCACCACCGTTACCGTCATCACGCAAAAGACCGTGTGCCAGATGAAGAGATTGGATTTGTCAGCCAGCAGGGAAGCAAAAGCTGTTTCAGCCACTGCGGCTGTGCTGCCTTCAAACGCCCCGGCCGCCGTGATAAATACATAGTGCAGCGCCCAACCAGCCACCACGCTGTAAAAGGACATGATGCACAAACCGGCCACCACGCCCATCCAGCCGATACCGGTCCAGGCGCCGTGCAAGCCAGCCTCTTCCGTCACATATTTCATGGAGTTGATCGGACTTTGACGACCCCGACGCCCCAGAAGGACTTCCGCCATCATCACCGGTATGCCGATCACCGCGATGCAGGCGAGGTACATGAGCACAAAGGCGCTGCCGCCATTCTCCCCGGTCATGTAGGGAAACTTCCAGATATTGCCGAGTCCGACGGCGGAGCCAGTCGCGGCCAGTATAAAGGTCCACCGGTTATGCCAAATGCCATGCATTTTGCGGCGTTCAGCCACTTCTGGTCGATCCATAAGGCCCCCAATCACCTACCGAAACGAGCCCTGTTGGAGGCTCGTCCAGCCATTAAACATTTTTATGGTTCAGCGTGCGATTGTAGCGCATTATGCCGGCGCCTTCCCACGCCTAGGAGTCTGCGCGGTAGAAATGTCCGTCGCGAGAAAGTGACACAACGAGGCCATTTTTGTGGTCATTTGAGGCGCATAGTGGTTCTATGCAACAAAAATGAGCGAGGAAATGGGCCGTTGTGGCGCTTTCGCAGCAGGATGTTTTTCTACCGCGCAGACTCCTCGCCCTTCAGACGGCGAGACAAGTCACCTCCAACCCTCCTATAATGCGCGGCTATGAGTAAAAAACCGAAAAACAAACAGAGCAATACCATTGCTCAAAACAAGCGCGCACGCTTCGACTACTTCATTGAAGAGAAATTCGAGGCCGGTCTGGTGCTGTCCGGCTGGGAAGTGAAGAGTCTGCGCGCCGGCAAGGCGCAATTGACCGACAGTTACGTCATCTTCAAGAATGGTGAGGCCTGGCTGCTGGGCTCCCAGATCGAACCCCTGCCCACGGTATCGACTCATTTCGTGGTGGACCCCACGCGCACGCGCAAGCTGCTGCTGAAACGCAAGGAACTGGCAAAACTCCAGCGCAGCGCGGAACAGCTCGGCTATACGGTAGTTGCCACGGCACTCTACTGGAAGCACCATCTGATCAAGTGCGAAGTCTGCCTCGCCAAGGGCAAGCAGATGCATGACAAGCGCGAAACCGAAAAGGAACGGGACTGGAACCGCCAGAAGCAGCGAGTTCTCCAGCACACCACTTGATCAGTTGCGCGCCGAAAGTTGCTTGTTCATTTGGTATAAAGCCATATCGGGGCTATACTGTCGTGCTGCTCTGGATTATGCCCCGCCCGAACTTTGGAGGGCCAAAGAGTTCAAAGTAAAGAGCAGCAAAAACGGGGGCGATTAGGATTCGACGCCGGTAACGAAACCCAAGGTGCATGTCGTGATGACAGCCAATCACGTTAATCCAAAGCTGTAAA